>CAUJKL010000868.1 GCA_963204995.1 Planctomycetota bacterium
AGCATGCGCACCTGATTCTGATAAGCGGCGTACTCGTCGCCGTGATACGCAACCAGGTCGCGTTCTTCGAGCTGGACCGCGACAAGGATGTATGCGGTGGTGACGAAGGCAAACAACAGATGCCCCTGCGTCATCGTTGGAGTCGCCCAGAAGGCGAGCACGAACCCGACCATCAACGGATGCCGGACCAGCCTGTACATTCCCGGCGTCTGGAAGGGAAGCGACTCGTATGGCTGGCCCTTCGCATAGAGATACACTTGTCGCAGCCCAAACAGGTCGAAATGGCTGATCAGGAAGGACGCGCCAAGGACAATCGCCCAGCCCAAACCGAAAACGGCCCACAAGGCACCAGCCGCAATCGGATGCGTGACGTGCCAGACGCTTTCCGGCAACGGTCGCCACAGCCAAAACAACAATAACAGCACGAGGCTGCTGAAGAGCACGTAAGTACTCCGCTCGATCGGTGGAGCGACGTACCGGACCCACCACTGCTTGAAAGCGGGCCGCGCCATGACGCTGTGCTGGATGGCGAACAGACTGAGCAATCCTAAGTCGACCATGGCGGCCAGTGTGACCGATTCAATCGCGCCGTCATCAATGCCTTTGGGCACGACCACATTTGCGGCGAAGCCAATCGCATAGAGAAAGGAAACGAGGAAGAGCAGGTAGCAGAACACGCCGTAAGCAAACGCAAGTAAGCGGACCATCCGATTCTCCTCGATAAGCCGACCGTCACAGGTCAAGTTGCGGTTCGGCGGACTCGTAGGCTGGCCACGGCACGTGCGGCAACCTCGCAACACCAGCTCCGCCATCCTAGCTTAAAAACTCGCCGGTAGGTTTCTTCTTGTATCCTTCAATCAACAGATACGTATCCGCCTTCAAAAAGCGTGTCGCCGAGATCTTGACCTCGTCGTTCTGTTGGAGAAGTTGCAGCGTGTGCCGATCGAAGCGGGCACCGTACAGCGTTTCCACCAAACGAGCCAGCCATTGTTGTCGCCGGGCCAGCCGTGGATCTTTTGAATAAACGATCTCCAAAATCCTGAATCTTCCGCCGGGTTTGAGAACTCGCACCATTTCCGATAGAGCCAGCGGCTGTAAGTCATCCGGCAATACGCAATACAAAAACGTTGCGATGTACCAATCAAATCGGCACACCGGCATTTCCGACATGCGCGTGGCATCATGTTGAAGCAAGGTAACGTCACAAACGGCTTGCTGCGACCTCTTCTTCGCGACGCTTAGCATCCCCGGACTGAGGTCAATTCCCGTAACCTGTGTCTCACGAGGATAGTGCCGCAGGTTTCTTCCGGTGCCCACGCCCGCTTCCAGCACTGTCCCACCGAGGTCTTGCAGCAGCAATGGTCGCCAATGCCGGTACTGCCGCTCCCAAGGATAGTCGAGGATATCGTAGAACCATGAAGCGAACTCGTACTTCTCACGAAGAGCGCGACTGGCTTGGTCCAGATTCGTCTCGCCGTTGGAGTGGCGGGTTGATATCGAATGGCTCTGTCGTGTTAACAATATTCCTCGGGCTCCCGATGAAAGCACACACATTGGCTGCCAGCGGTTTCAGATGCTCACGCACAACGCTGTCGCAAGCGTATCGACTTTTCACATCCGCCAGAATCGAAAGAATCGTGATACCGGCGAGGGCTATGAGCAAGCATCGCTTATACCTAACAAAACAGCCGTGCTGGGTGAGTGTGCCTGCTAGTGGAAGGCGGGTATCATTCATGCATGGAGATGCGTCACCTGCAAACATTTGTAATCGCGGCCGAGTTGCAGAGCTTTACCCGCGCCGCGGAGGTTCTGAAGTTGACTCAGGCGGCTATCAGCCAACACGTCGCGGCGCTCGAAAGAGAACTGGCCACCGCGCTCTTTGATCGTGGCCCAAGGTCCGTGACGCTGACCGATACGGGTCGGCGAGTGTACGAACATGCCGTGACAATTCTGAGTCTGGTCGGCGACATTCACCAAGAGGCAGGGCAACGACAGTCTGAAGTAAGCGGAACGATCAAGATTGCGAGCAGCACGGTTCCTTCCGAGTGGCTGCTGCCGGAGTTGCTGGTGAAATTTCGGGAGCTCTATCCGGAAGTCCGGGAGTCAGTATCTGTTTCAGATAGCGCTGCGGCGATTCATGCCGTCGAGTCCGGCGCTGCCGAGGTGGGTCTGGTCGGCGAGTTGCCTCGCGCCGCAAACTTGTGCGCCAAATCCATCGCCCAGGATGAGTTGACGTTGGTGGTCTCACCCGATCACGAATTCGCACGGACGAAGAACATTAGACCCGACGACCTGTGCGGCCAGCCGCTGATCGTTCGAGAGTCGGATTCGGGTAGCCGCCGTTGTGTTGAGCAATCCCTGTCCAAGGCCGGCCTGGCGACAACGGACTTGAGGTTCTCGATGGAAGTCAACTCGAACGACGCGATTCGCGCGGCCGTCGAACGCGGCGTCGGAATCTCCTTTCTTTCCAGACAGGCGATCGCGCGGGAGATTCAAGACGGACGGCTGATTGCGGTGGACATCGAGGGCGTCCGAGCTGTCCGCGATCTGTACTTGATCACCGACCCGCAGCGACTTCCGACTCGCGCCGCAAGGGCGTTTCTTGAGTTCGTTGACGACTGGCGACGCAGTGCTGATGGACAAGCAACCGCCCGTCGAAGATAGGCTCACCGCGACGCTGGAATACGGAGACGGTGTCCGGCCTCAGTTGCGTCAGCATCATAGCGATTGTCGATCGTCGAAGTGGATTGACAATGAAAGTCTTGTGATTTCAGCACGATACCAGCGACGGGCACCGACCGACCGCAGGTTGGTCGGGAGCGGGTTGTACTCAACCGAGCGATAGCTCGCCGACCAACCTGCAAATCGGACCACGAGAAACTTTCGTGGCTGGGATTTTGTGGTCTCTGAGTTTTTTCGTGGTTAAGGGAGAGGGACGCCTCTCCCTTACCCACTAAATGCTACAACACACAAATTCTTAGTTCGAGTTTTGCATTTTTTTTGGACTGCGGTGACTTGTCACCGCTTTGCTCTCCAGTGCGAAGCACTTTTTCAGCATCACCGCAACTTACATTGGATAGCGAATAATTGGTTCCAAGTCGAAAAATACCAAAGCGG
>CAUJKL010000869.1 GCA_963204995.1 Planctomycetota bacterium
AACGCCTGGTTCCCGGGGTGATTGTCACTGACCTTATAGCGGAACAAGTCCGTCGCCGATTGCCCGACGGACAAGCTCTCGAACTTGCCATTGGGCTCGTACCGGAAGTCGCCGTTCTTGACGGTGAAGGTCGTGCCGTTCACAACGACATCGACATCGAGGAACGTCACATTCCCCTTTGTCGAGAAGGTCACCGTGTCCAACCCGTTCGGAGCGATGATCAGGTTCGCCGAATCAACATCCGTATCGTTGAAGATAGTCCCCACACCGGCCACCACCAACGTGCTGTCTTCACTGGTCGTATAAGCGGCGGCGACAGACGCAGGTGGATCATTTACAGCCACCGGAGCGTCGTTAACGGCAAATACCCGGATAGAAACCGTCCCTGTTGCCTGGAGTGAATTGCTCGGATCATTATCGCGCACCACATACGTGAACGTATCAATCCCGTTAAAGTTCTTGCCGGGTGTGTAGAGGATCTCGTCGTCCGTAGGATCGGCGTTGCCCTTGTTATCCAATACCGCCGTACCGCCACTCACCGGATTCGCCACACTCACCAACGTGAGTATCTGAGTCGACTCGTTATTGGGCGGGTTCGGCCCGGTATCATCGTTGGCGAGCAGCGTCGACACCAGAATCGTCTTGAGTGGACCCGTGGCGGCCATCCCCTGAGTATTTCCTCCATCTTCACGGACGCCCGCAAAGATACCCGACCCGATAGCACCGAGGAATTGATCGGTGTGAGGCACGGGTGGATCGTTCACCGGAGTAATCGTCAGCGTGAAGGTTGCCGTCGTCGTCGACTTATCATCCGTCAGGTCGGCTGGTGTTCCGCCATCGTCCGTCACCGTCACGGTAAACGTCGCCGTCCCGTTGGCATTCGCATCCGCCTCGAAACTTAAGTCGCCGGTCGAAGGATCGAAAGAAATTGGCTTCGCAAAAGTCAGGTCACCCGTGATTCCAGTCACCGTCACCACAGATGGCAGGAACGCTTGCGTGAACTCGTCGGTCGCGGTCGGCGGTCCCGGTAACACGGTCGACGCCCAACCGCTGATGACAACCAGCCCGCTATCTTCGTCGCGCGTGGGGTTCTGCTCCATCGAATCGACCACGACATACGGAGCGTCGTTGATGGCGTTCACGGTCAGCGTGAATCGCTTGACAGAGGTTCGATCGACGCCGCCGTTCGTGATGCCGCCCGAGTCCATGAGTACGACTTCGATCACCGCCGACCCATTCGAATCGGGACCGGTCTGGAACGTCAATTCGCCAGTCAGCGGATTGATTGAAGGGCCGGTCACGAAATTCAAGTTGCCCGTAAACGTGGTCGGCGTCACGATGAAGTTCAGCGTCTGTTGAGCGATTTCATCCGTGGCGGTTGCTGGACCAGCGAACACACTCGAAACGACGTTCGTGGGGAATACAACTCCAGGCGATTCATGCACACCTTCGTTGACCGAAATCGATGTGACATCAAGATTGAACCGCGGCAGGTCATTCACTGGTTCGACCGTCACCGTGACCGTGCGTTCCGACATCCTCGCCCCGCCCGAACCCGTATTGCCGAGGTCATTCACATTCACGACGACATAGACGTTACCGCTGAGGTTCCCTGTCTCGGCGTTGTTCGCGCGGTTAAAGTCCACGAACGGGGCCGAATACTTCAACGTTGCCAACGTCGCGTTGACCTCAGCTTCTGTCCCGTCGATCGTCAGTTGGTTATTCGCGACGACAACTGTTGCCGAACTGGACGCAGTTGCCATCACCGTGCCGTTATCGATGTCCGAATCGGGATCTGGCAGAACCGTGACGGTCACTTTCAACGTGCCCGTACCACCGGGCTCGTTGACGTCCACATCCGAGACGGAAACACCGGCCAGCGGCTGCATCGTCGCTGCATCTTCGAGGAAGGTGAACTGCGGATTGATCAACGCCACGAGCGGGGCATCATTTTCGAAGGTGACGTTAAACGTGAGCGTATTGGCCACCAGATCCAGATTGATACCGCCGTTTGCGGTGCCACCATCGTCTCTCACCCGGAAGGTAAAGCTCGCATAACCGCTGCCGTACTCGTTTAAGGCCGGCTTGTACGTCAACTGCCCCAAGCTCGCCACTGGGATCTCAGCATTCAGCGCGACCGGAGTGCCGCTCAACGCTAGAACACCCTTCAGCGGAAGCGAAGTAATCAAGACCGAGAACAGTCCATTCGGAGCGGGATCATCGGTGGCGTCGGTGAGCCCGAAGTTACCGGCCGCAAACGTGTGCGTGGCGTCCTCCACCAGCGAGATCACCGCATCCTGGCCATCCGGCGCATCGTTCACCGGCGTTACGTTGAACACGATCGTATTCGGAGTCGGATCGAGGTCGACGCCGCCGTTCAACTGCAACCCATCGTCTCGTACTTGGAAGTCGAAGCTCGCGTAACTCGTCCCATTTCCGTTCGGGGCGGGCGTATAGGTCAGCTGCCCCAAATTCGCCGCTGGAATCTCTGTGGGCGTGGGCACCACCGTTACCGGTGTGCCGTTCAATGCCAGCACACCGTTGACCGGCAGCGAGGAAATCACGACGGACAACAGGTTGTTCGGGGCCGGAATGTCCGCCAAGTCACTGAAGCCGAAATCTCCAGCCGTGAATGTATAAGTTCCATCTTCGAGCATCGGGATCGTTAAATTCGCACCGTTGGGAGCGTCGTTCACCGACGTCACATCGAACGTGATCGTATTGGCAATGGGGTCTAGATTGAGACCGCCACCGGCAATCCCGCCATCGTCTCGCACTTGGAACTTGAAGGTCGCATATCCCGTGCCATATTCGTTCAAATCCGGTTGATACTTCAGCTTGCCTAAACCCAAGTCCGAAACCGAAATCTCATCGTCTGCCGCGACCGGCAGGCCGTTGAATCTCAACATCCCCTTCAGTGGCAGCGTAGAAACCCTCACCGACGCAAAGTTATTCGGAGGCACATCCGAGATATCGGTGAAACCAAAGTCCGCCGCGACAAACGTGTACGTATCATCCTCGAACATCGGGATCGTCGCGTTCGCACCGTTCGGAGCATCATTGACCGAGGTCACGTTGATTATGAACGACTGTGACGGGCTAGTATCATCATCGCCAAGAACCGCCGTGCCACCGTTGTCCATGACGTTCAACGTGATCACCGCCGAACCATTGGCATTGGCGGCCGGTGTGAACGTCAGCGTACCGATTGGGCTGACTGCCGGTTGGACCGAGAAGAGACCGACATTGGTGTTGTTCGTTATGTTGAACGACAGGGTTTGACCGGATTCGTTGGCGGGACCTTTGGACAATGCCGTCGCCCAGCCAAGGACCGATTGCGGGCCGGAATCTTCTAGGACCGTTTGATCGAATCCCTTGGTGAACGACGGCTCATCGTTGACCGCAGTGACATTGATCGTGAATGACTGCGGCGGGCTACTGTCAATGCCGCCATTGGCGATGCCACCGTTATCCATAACGAACAACGTGATCACCGCCGAGCCATTGGCATCGGGGGCCGGTTGGTACATCAGATCGCCGCTCGCATTGACGGTCGGTGCGACCGAGAAGAGAGTGGGATTCGTATTGCCCGTGATGTTGAACGACAAGGTTTGTCCGGATTCATCGCTGGGGCCCTGCGAGAGCGGAGTTGCCCAACCAGAGACCGTTTGCAGCGCGGCATCTTCGAGGACGGTCGGATTCGGACCCTTGGTAAACGACGGTGCATCGTTGACGGCGGTGACGTTGATCGTGAACGATTGAGGCGGGCTGGTAGCAACGCCACCATTAGCAGTTCCGCCATTGTCCATAATATTCAACGTGATCACCGAGAAGCCATTAGCGTTGGGGCCTGGCGTGTAAGTCAGGCGGCCACTGCTATTGACCGTCGGGGCCACCGAAAAGAGCCCAGGATTCGTGTTGCCGGTAATGTTGAACGACAACGTCTGTCCCGATTCATTCGCGGGGCCGCGAGAGAGATTGGTCGCCCAGTTGCTAACCGATTGGGCACCGGCGTCTTCGAGCACCGTTTGATCTGGACCCTCGGTAAACGATGGGGCATCGTTGACCGCCGTGACGTTGATCGTGAACGACTGCGGCGCGCTGGTATTGGCACCGCCGTTAGCAATACCGCCGGTATCCACGATGACCAACGTGATGACCGCCGAGCCATTGGCGTCGGCGGCTGGTGTGTACTTTAGATCGCCGTTCGGGTCGACGGTTGGCGCGGCCGAAAAGAGACCGGGATTCGTATTGCCGGTGATGTTGAACGACAGGGTTTGTGTGGATTCGTCGCTGGGGCCGGCGGAAAAGAGCGGAGCCCAAGGACTGACCGTTTGCGCCCCGGCGTCTTCCAAGACCGTCTGATCGGCACCCTTGGTAAACGATGGGGCATCATTCACTGGGTCGATCGTGAGGGTGATGGTCTGTTGATGTGTCATCGGGCCTAGCGATCCCGTGTTGCCTAGATCGTTCGCTCTGACAACGACCAACAGATCTCCGGCCAGACTTACCCCGTCTGTGTTGTTCAGACGATTGAAGTCCGTGTTGGGAACGGTATAGATCAAGTTGCTCAACGTCGCGTTGACATCGGCCAATCGGCCCTGAATCGACAGCACGCTTGTTCCGCCGTTCATGACGAAGGCGTTACCGAACGCCACCGCCGATACCGTCCCGTTGGCCGTATCGCCATCCGGCGCGACACTGACGGTAACCAACACTTCTTCCGGGCCGGGTCCCACCACGAACGTACCGCTGACGTGCGGTGTCGCGGCCGTCCCATGCGCCGCCCGAGTCGCGGTGAAGACGTTTCCGGTAACGTTGGTCACCACCAACTCTTCGTCGCGGATGCGAATCTTGAACGGTGTCTGGCTGCTCAGCGGGAATTTACTCGGATCGGACACGGTGAACGTCACACCACCCGTCGCATCGAGCAGCGAATCGCCACCGACGGCGGACACATTCGTCACCGGAACGCCCGAGGCATGTATCGCCGGAGTGGGCCGCGTTATCGTAAAGGCATTGCCGGCAATCGCCGTCACGGTCGCAATTTCGCTACCGATCGAAATATTGAACGGCAAGGAACTCGGGAAACGAGTCGGGTCATTCACCAACACGGTGGTCGGCGTGATCAGATTTATCGCGTTCACCGAAGTCGACACACCCGCAACATTCCTCACCGGTGAGTTATCGACATGCGTGGCGGGAGTCGTACCACTCACGCCGCGAGTCACGGTAAAGTCGTTCCCCGCGACAGCCGTCACCGTCAGTTGTTCGCTGCCCACCAGAATATCGAATGAACCGCCAGTGATCGAAGGGAACTTCGTGGCGTCATCCACCTTGAAGGTCGCCGTTGGCGGAAGGCCGAGTACGGCACCTACCGACAGGTTCCTCACGAAAGCGTTCGCCGCATGGTTTGCGATCGACGTTCCGTTCACGGCGCGGACGACGGTCAGATTATTGCCCGAGATGCCCGTCACCCGCATCGCTTCTGTATCGATGCGAATGTCAAACGGGAAGGATATCAGCGAAGGGAAGACGGACACATCCCCGACGGTCACCGTCGTGGTCGTCGGTTGGTTGTTGATGGCGTTGCTCAATGTCGTCGAAAACAGTTCATTCAAATCCACATCGGACACCACCGCGCTCGTTAATCCGACGGTTCGCAACCGGCGTACGCCGGCAGGTGCCGCATGAATCGCGGCGGTTGTCTGATTGACGCCGCGGACTACCGTCAGGTTGTTGCCGACGATCGACGTCACTCGCAGATGCTCGCCTTCGATCTCGATATCAAATGGGAAGACCCCCGCCAAAACCCCAGCGTTGGCGACCGTAACGGTGGTTGTCACGGTATCGGCGACACTAACCGCCAGCACCGTCCCCGAGTTGACACCTTCGTTGGCCGTAAAGTTGGTCTGGCTCAACGCGACGCGAGGCGCGTCGTTCACGGGTTCCACCGTTACGGTGATCGTGTCGACGTCGGTAAAGGCACCGGCGGAGCCAGTCAATCCCGAACCGCCAGCATTCCCCAGATCGTTGGCCAGTATCGAGACAAATACATTTCCCGTGAGATTTGTCGGACTGGCGTTATTCAGGCGATTGAAGTCAATATTCGGGACAACGTAGGTCAGGCTTGCCAGCGCCGTATTGACCTCGGCATAGGTCCCCTGCAACGTGACGACTCGAGTGCCGTTATTCATCACATAAGCGTTGCCCGGCGTAACTATCGAGATGATACCGTTGTTCGCGTCGCCATCATTCTCGACCTTGACAGTGACCAAGAGCTGTTCCGGCCCTGGGGCTGCCACAAATGTTAAATTGCCGTGAGCTGCGGCAACGGTGCCATTTACACCGCGTGTGACGGAGAACACGGGGGAGGACGACACGTCGGTGACGACCAATTCTTCGTCCTCAATTCGAATCTTAAACGGTGCGGTGGTCGGGAAGATCGTTGGATCTGCGACGGCCAACGTATTGGCACCAGCGGTGATTGCCCCGAACAACGAAGCACCCACCGATAGATTGCTGACCAGCGTGTTGATGGGGTGCGCCGCGGAAACGCCGGGCGCTGCGAGAGTCAGCGTATTGGTTCCGATGTTGTTGCCAATCACACGCACTTTTTCCGCGCCGATGCGAATATCGTAGGGGAAGAAAAGGGTCGACGGAAAAATCGAACTGTCGGAAACGACGACGGTGGTGTCATTCGCCACGAGCGCAGTCGTCAAGGTCGTGCTAAACAGGTTGGTGCCATCCACGTCGAATACCGTCACGCCGGTCAGCAGTTGCGTTTGTAGCGTCGAACTGCCACCGTTCTCGCCTTCGTTCATCGTGAAGGCGGTCGTGCCTAGGAAGACAATCGGCGGATCGTTGACGGGATCGACCGTTATCGTGAGTGACTTGACATCCGTCATTGCGCCACCGGCGCCCGTATTGCCCAAGTCATTCACCCGTACCGAAATGAACACGTCACCGCTGACGTTCGTCAACGAGATATTCCCCAGCGACGTAAAGTTCTCCGAAGGTACTTGATAAGAGAGTGTCGCCAAGGTGTCATTGATGTCGCTTTCGGTGCCCTGAATCGTGACCACGCGAGAATCGTTATCGATCACGACCGCGCGACCGGATGGTGTGACCAGCGTGCTGCCGTTCTCGGGATCGCCGTCATTTTCGACGGTGACCGTGACGATCAGCTCGGTTGGACCAGGTGCAATGACGAAGTCGTTCGCATGTGCCTTCGCCACCGTATGGTTCGCGCCCCGGATCACGTTCAAAGTGTTACCGCCAATCGATTTGACGATAAGTTGTTCGTCATTCATGCGGATGACGAACGGGGCCGTCGGGAACACCGACACGTCGACCACATCCAGCGTATCTAGGTCGATCGCAGCTAGCGCCCCGCTGAGCGTTGAATCACCGCCGATCGCTGCGACGTGCCGCACCGCAGCACCCGCCACATGCGCCATAGGGGTGACGCCGCGAGTTACCGTAAAGTTGTTACCAGCGATTGCTGTCACGGTCATTTGCTCGGTGTCAACCAGAATGTCGAATCCAGGAACGGACGGGAACTGCGTCGCGTCGGTTACGGTCACGAGAGTCGCCGTTACTAGAGCGCTAATGCCATTGGTCAGCAACGAGCCGCCAGGAATGGTCGAAATCGCAACGCCGCTCGCGTGGTAGGCGGCCGTCGTGCCGTTTACACCACGAATCATCTCGAAGGAGTTGGCCAGGACGCCGAGCCCCGTGACGGTGATTTGCTCGGATTCGATCAACACGTCGAACGGGAACGAGGCAGGGAAGTTGCCAACATTACCGACTTGGATGACGACGGCACTCAACGATGTGCTTTGCGGAGTGCCTACCGAGAGGTTACCAACCAATACGCCGTTATTGTGAACCGCCGCAGTCGTGCCGTTCACGCCGCGCACGACAGTCAGCATGTTCGCCGTACGGCCTGTCACGCGCAGATCTTCGTTCTCGATGCGGATATCGAACGGGAAAGCATCCGGGTGCGTGCCATCGATCGCCGGAAAGATGGAGACATCAGCGACCAGTAATGTGGTCCCCACATCATCGATCGAACCGTTAAGCGTCGTATTCGTCAATTCGTCTTCGTCCACGTCCAGCGTGATAGCCGCAGGCGCGACAACCGGCGTCGTGGCCAAGTGGGCGGACGGCGCCGTTCCGTTGACTCCGCGGACAACCGTGAACAAATTGCCGTCGACGACGGTAACGCTTAGCTGTTCGTTATCGATACGGATATCGAACGGAGTGGCCAGATTACTCGGGAAACTGGTCGCATCGGCGATGGTCAACTGCGTTACGACTCCGTCGATGTCAGCCACTAATGTCGACGCCACGGTCAATCGCTGTGTCGCCAGCGGTGCGACAAAGTCGCCGACGCCGTGTGCGAACGGTGTCGTCCCGTTGACACCGCGCGCGACGGTCAGCGTATTGCCGACGACCGCCGTCACACGAAGTTGCTCGGGGTTCGCGCCAGCAATCCGAATGTCAAACGGCACGGTGGGGAATCCAGTTGCATTCAGAACCGTCAGCTGCGTGACACTGGAATCGATCCCACTGACAAGTGGCGTCTCCAGTCCATTCAGACCTTCGGTCATCGTGAACGACGTGGTGCTCGTAAACACTTCCGGAGCATCGTTCACGGCATGCACTGAGATCGTCAGCGTGTCTCGCACGGTACGACCGGCATGGTCCGTCGCTTGCACGGCGATCAGGGCTGGCCCGCGCAATTGGTCATTTTGATTGTGATGGAAGTCCAGCCGCAACTCGCTGCCGACGATCCAGGCCGTCACCAACGCCTCGTTGTCGTTCGCGATCACGGAAAAAGTCAGCAGATCACCGTTACCGTTGGTGACGTCATCGTCGGTGAAGACGTCGTCGGTAAAATCAATATCTGCACCGCCATCGTAATTCTTCAAATCGATCGTATAGTCGGTGCCAACCAGTTGACTCGTCGACATGTCGTATTGGTCTTCATCGAACTCCAGCACGCCGGGCAGATTCGGGGGCGTCGACACCGACTGGCCTGGCAGAGCGTCCACGATGCTGGCAAATGTCTTGGACACCAGCGGAACGTTGTTGGTGAGAACGGGGAGGAAATAATCTTCGACCTCGCCGCCAACACCCAAGCCGGTCGGAGCCAAGCTGCCGTCTCGGCTAAGCCGGAAGCGTGCATAGGTCTCACCCGGCACAAAACCGACGCTGGCCGTGAAGTTATTGGCATTCAAGGTCTGTGCGACCAGCTGTCCGCCACTAACGCTGATACTGTCAAAGATCTTTTCTTCGTCGGAAAATTCCTGGTTGCCGTTGAAGTCGATCCACGCGTCGACCTTACCGACGCCCGACGCACTGATCGCAATCGGCGTTAGGTAGTTCGACGCAGCTTGCGCCGGCACAAAGATCTTACCGATGTCAACACCGTCTTCGTCATCGCCTCGCAATTCGATGGTCACCGGATTCACGCCGTCATTTTCGACGATCGCACGCAGGCTCAGGTGTGATCGACTCTCCAGCGCCGCCTTGATTCCAGCTGCGACAGCTGCCGCCGAGTTGTCAACGGTGCCAATGTTGATGCCCGCCGCCACGCTTGCCAGATTGCCGATATCTACTCGAACGCTCCCAAACGTGACTGCGCCATCGCGGTCGAACTCGAATCGCGTCGTCTTGGCCAAGTTCTCCACGACAGCTCCATCCGCGTGCGCTGAAATTGGCGTGCCATTCGCTCCGCGCACAACCGTCAGCACATCACCGGTGATCAATGTCACCGTGAGGTCTTCGTTGTCGATACGAATGTCGAACGGAACCAAGAGCGGCAACAGCGTCGCATCGGTCACGGTCAGCGTGTCGGTGGTTGGCAGGGCGTCGACCATACCGTCCAACGAAGTCACCGCATCCAAGATCTCGAAGAAGTCGCCGTCCTTGACGCCACCCGAAGTTCCGCCCACCGACTCATCGGTCAAACCGATTTTGTAAACGTTCGAGACAGGCGTGCTGATCGAAACATCGGTATCCGTTT
>CAUJKL010000870.1 GCA_963204995.1 Planctomycetota bacterium
TTTCCATGATCATCAACGACAGTGATCCTTAGTTCTGCGAACGGGAATCCTCCATCCCACATCATGCTTGTCGTTACGAAAGACGCCATTGCCAGAATCAAGACCACAGCAAACGAGATGATGTAGCGATGCGTCAAGACACCGGCAGCGAATGCGAGTGAGATGATGGCAGGCAACGCAGCAATCTGGATACCATCCGCTGAAGCGAGACGGGCAAGTCCACAAAACACACCGAACAGGAGAACGGCGATCAGTAGACGCTTGAGAGTAAATGTGTGGCGTGTGCCCGGCTTCGGTTGTTTCATCTTTGTTCAAAACGGGAAAGGAATTTCCAGATCGCGTCATTGTGGCTTGCGGACCATTCGTGCCCCAAGCCCGGAATCGCAACGAATTCAACTGAGTGCTCGTTGTGGCGATATTCAGCGGCATCGGATCGCATCGCGTCCGCAGCGGAATCATTCGTACCAACCAGAAGCAGAATGGGGAACCGACTGGCTGCGGCCTGAAGGTCGCGAGGCTTGGGGCCGGAATGAGCCACAACAGCTGCGACATCCGGTCGAGCAAACGCCACGAGCTGTGCGAAACTCGCACCGTTGGACATGCCCACCAGATAGACACGATTGGGATCGATGAGGAAACGCCCGGCAAGATGCTCCAAGAGGCGGTCATAGAAACGAATGTCTGGATTGTCGTCGAGGTTCTGAGCGTCAACATTCACCGTCGTCCACATGGTTCGGCGTGCTTGGGGATAGACCAGAATAAATCCACTATCAGCCGCAAGTCGGTCTAAGGCTGAGTATTCGGCCATCCCTTCAGGTGAATCTCCGATGCCATGGAAGGCGAATACGATGGGAACTTTGTCGGCGGGAAGTGACTGCGGTATCACCAAGCGAAATCGCCGAACCGACTCGTCAACAGCGATGGACTGGTCCGGCAATATTCGGGCGGCGATCTGGCGAGGGCACAAGCAATACGCGAGGAGCGTAACGATGATCGCGACGACCCCTGCGACCACTGCCAGGCGGTAGAACTTCACAGCGGGATAACTCGCATTACTTGAGGGCATTGATGGCCCGCCGAAGATTGTGCCGGGCTTGCGATTCATAGCGGTCAAAGAACCAACTCGTCGAGTAGATTCGGTCGCGGGCCAGGAACGACTCCAGCACCTCGATCCGCTTGGATCGATACACGTCCCATGGAACCCATGAATACTCATCGCGGATTGCAGCTTCGTAACGATCATAGACCGGCTCGTCGCGGCCAAGGATGCTCAGATCGATGTCTGTGATGAGTCGTTCGTCGGATTGCTTTGGCAATGCGTCGTACTTCGTCGCCAAGATCAGCCGCCGAACATCGGCAATCATCGACGGACTGGCGTTGCCTTCGTGCAAGATGGACGATGCGAGACCTGCACTCTTTGCTTCGTTATCGGTTCTTCGCGGATCATACACTGCATCATGAAGCCAGATCGCGAACTCGACCTCGTCTGTGTTCTCGCAATCGGTCTCGCAGGCTTCCAGTTGCGATAGGCAGTCGACGATATGGCTGGCGTTGTGGTACGCCCGACCGGGTTCATTGAGCATGGTCGCAAGCGTTTGGTAGTCACGGGGATCGCAGGCCAGTGACAATCGATTTATCAGTATTAGCCAGCGTTCTGGATCAAGCATCGGCGACAGCCCTCACCCGGACAGATCGACAGCTGTTATACGTCACTGGCAACTTCCTTCGCTGGCGAGGAACGAGTTGCAAGTCTCACGGCAATGGCCGCACCAGCCAGGATTCCATAGATGCCTGCTAGCGAACCGATGGCATAACCCAAGCAAAACAAACTCAAGATTCGTTGGCGTCGGTGCGGAATAGATCGGGCTGCCCAAACACCCATCCCAAGGCTCATAAGTCCGTAGCAGCCCATGTCGCCGATAAACCATACGCCGCCGAGTCCAATCAGTACTCCAGGAATTAGCCAGAATGTGAGAGCAACAACACGAACGCTTATGTGCAGTCTTGACGTGAGCACGCATCCGACGATGAAAGCCAGCAAACCGTAGGCGAGTGCGATGTACATCGAAACCGGGTCTGCTGGCGTGCCGAGGAATGATGCGGCGATGGCCACAGCAAGCCAGATCCAGAGCGGAGCGAAATGATTCTCGACTTTCCGAAGTTCACACGACAGCGGAGTCGAGTTTGGTGGTGCATAGGGGTTTATGGTGTGGTTGTCGGTGTTACTCAATGCCGCACTCGATCCTTGGCCACTCGTCTTCGAGTATCGCGTACAAGTAATCGTCAACCCATTCGCCCTTACTATAGCAATCGTGAACGAAATGGGCCTCCCGCCGCATACCAACTCGTTCCATCAACGTCCAAGATCGCTCGTTGAGGTTGTGAAAAAATCGTGGGATAGGCTTCCAGCCTGTCATTTTCCCCGTATTTCTGACAGGCTAGAAGCCTATCCCACCCAATAAAATCACAGCCTCGTTGCGAACATCGGACGCACCACTGATTCGATGCAAACCCAATTGGCGGAACCCAAATCCAAGTATGGCGTTAACGGCTTTGGTGGCATAAGGCTTGGCGTGGTCGTCAGAAGCCATGAACCATCTGAACGGATAAAAGACAATCGTAAGGAGGACGACCATAGCAACGCCAATGATACCGGGAATCACGATGAGCGGTCCTAACGAGCCACCTCGCAACGCGAGTACGACGCCAGCAAGCAACATCATCGCGCCGAGCGGAGCTATCACAAGACGCAAAGAGAGAGGCAAGTCCGGAAGACCAATCGCCACCAAGATGGCGAGCGTGAGCCATTGCAGCAACGCACCGGCGATCCCTAACGGTGTTGCTCCGAATAAGGCGGCAACGGCTTTCCTGTTTTGTGATCGGACTCGCACAGTTCGACATTCTAGCGTAATAGTCAAAGCAGTTCGTACTCCTGGCTGATCCGGTCGAGGGTGTCCGACTCAATACTGATTCGGCGAGTTGAATCGAACCTTACGTCGTCAATCGGAAGTGTGCCGAGGCGACGCGCGCTTTTGCGAGACAAGTCGGCCCATGACTCGTCCAGATCACTTGGCGACAATTTCGGCATTAGGTAGACGTGATACTCGTCAGGGTACTCGTCTGCGTGGTTGTCAAACGGGCAATCGAACAAGAATGTGAGGCCGTTGTAACGGGCAACAAAAGCACGCGGTACGTCGTGGAAGTCGCGATAGACGATTAGCGTGGCCATCGATTCAGGTCATACGCGAAGTTGTGCAGGGGCAATAAGAAGGTTGGTCGAATTGT
>CAUJKL010000871.1 GCA_963204995.1 Planctomycetota bacterium
GATCAACACCATCAGCAACGGGAACAACGAGATGGTCGCGTAGTAGGCGACGCAAGCCGCTAGCAGGCCGGCATCGTCACGCTGCCAGCGTCGTGACGCTTCTAACAGATTGACCAGCACGCCCCAGAAGTAAGTCGCCACTATTCCAGCAATCGAGCGCGCGTCTGCCGCGATATCGACCTGGCCCGATACCGTTTCGCAACGTTCAGGCTCTGGTACGGCCTGTCGTTCCAATCGGGGAAAGGCTTGCAACTCGCGCATATCTGAATCGTCAGGAAGGTCGAGAGTTCAACGACAAGTAGAAAAGAGGGCGCTGCGCCTAGAAAACCGCTAGCAGGGATTCCTCAGCGTGGCCTCCAATGTTGTCGGCACGAAGCGTGGATCGACACGAGCGATTCTGCCACACAGGCAAGTGCGGTCCAGCAGCGTTTGCTACTGCTGGATGCCAAACCTACGCCAACTCTTAGGAAGTTTCGCAGTGATGTCGAGATCCGTTTTCAAGACGGGATGCTGCAAATGAAGATGTCGCGAGTGCAAAGCGATCCCCTCCTCAAACGACTGAGCAGCACCATACTTTCGATCACCGACGATCGGCAATCCTCGATGAGCGAGTTGCAATCGGATCTGGTGCTTGCGGCCCGTCTCGAGCCGCACTTCCAGCAACGTCCCGCTGGGAACGGTCTGCAAAGCTCGGTACGTTAGTCGAGCTTCCTGGGCCTCTGGATGCGACTTGGCCGCAATGTGCATCTTACGATGCCGTTCGTCTTTGCGGACCCAATCGACGCAAGTACCTTCCGGACTGTCCGGCGTACCCTCGACCACGGCCCAATAAACTTTGTCGACGGTCCCCTGGCGAAATTGTTCAGTCAACCGCGCTGCGGCCTTCGACGTGCGGGCGATGAGCAAAACGCCAGTGACCGGGGCGTCCAACCGGCTGACAATGCCCAGATAAACATTTCCCGGTTTGTTGTACTTCTCTTTGATGTACTCCTTGGCCACGTCGAGCAAACTCAGCTTGCCAGCCGGAACGCCCATCGTGGCAATGCCAGGGGGCTTCGCGACGACGAGCAAGTGGTTATCTTCGTAGAGGACTTGCAGCTTGGTTACGTTCACCTGATCCCGACCTCTCCGCACGACGATACCATGCCCGATCAATCTTTCCGCCTCATCCTCGCCAGCCAATCGCCACAGCGACGAACGCTGCTCGAACAAGCGGGTTACTCTTTTGAAGTGATCGCACCTCATCCGAGTGCCGAGTGCGGCATTTTGAGCGGCGAGACACCGAACGAGCTGGTGGCGCGACTCGCCAAACAGAAAGCCGCCGACGTCGCCTCACATGTTGACCAAGGCATTGTACTGGCGTGCGACACAATCGCCGAGTGCGGTGGGCAGATCCTCGGCAAGCCTCGCGATATCGAACACGCGCGCCAGATGCTAACGCTGCTGAGCGGTCAAGTTCATCACGTGTATAGCGGCGTATGCCTGTGGCAGCGGCCTGCTAATCGGACGTTGGAGCGAGTGGATGTCACGAAGTTGCGGATGACGAAACTCGCTGGCGACGAATTGGAACGGTATTTGGAATCCGAGGCTTGGGTCGGGAAAGCCGGTGCGTTTGGCTATCAAGAAGGACCGGATTGGTTACAGATCATCGCTGGCAGCGAATCCAATGTCATCGGCTTGCCAATGGAGTTGCTCGCTGAGATGTTAGTGGAGTTTCACACTGCTAGGTAAACGACAACTATGAAGGGAAGACACGATGTCAACAAATCCACCGCGCATGCTCGTCCTTGGCGCACACCCCGACGATGCGGAGTTCCACTCCGGCGGTTTGATCTCGATCTATCGGGAACGCGGATACGCGGTCAAAATCGTCTCCGTAACGAACGGTGGAGCGGGTCACCATCAGCGAACTGCGGCCGAACTTCCCGCGATTCGTACGCAAGAAGCAACTGCCGTGGCCCGGCTGATCGGAGCGGAGTATGAAGTCTGGGAGTATCCGGACGGTGCCCTGCAACCGACCCTCGAAGTTCGCCACCGAATCATTCGCGAGATTCGCAACTATGCTCCGGATCTCGTCCTGACTCATCGGTTGAACGACTATCATCCGGATCACCGTGCGGTCGGCCAGTTGGTGCAAGATGCTTCGTACTTGGTGACCGTCCCGCTGGTGGCTCCCGACACCACCTCGCTACGCAAAGACCCGGTCGTCGCATACATGCCGGACCTCTTTACCAAGCCGAATCCCCTCCACCCCGATGTGGTCGTCGATATCATGGAATACATGGAACGCATCGTCGCCATGCTCGCTTGCCACCGATCACAAGTTTACGAATGGTTGCCCTATAATCGCGGCATCCTGGATCAGGTTCCCGCCGACGATAAAGAAAAACTAGACTGGTTGAACGGTTGGTTCTCGCCACGGGCGCGCGCCGTCGCGAATCGCTTTCGTGCCAGGCTCGTCGAAGTATTCGGCGAGCGGCGCGGCAACGCGATTGAGTTCGCGGAAGCTTATGAGATCAGCGAATATGCATCAGACTTAGACGACGCAGAAAGGACGAGATTGTTTCCGTGCCTCAATTCGTAGGCCGGAATTCATTCCGGCAACTGAATTCGTAGGCCGGAATTCATTCCGGCAACTGACATTGATTTATCCGGCATTCAGGATCGTTTTTGCGATGCGAAGAACGGAATGAATTCCGTTCTACGCAAGCGCCGCTCGCGCGACGCGGAGCATGTTCCCGCCGATGATCTTTTGGATGTCGTCATCGGAATAGCCGCGTTGGACGAGGCCGACCGTGAACATGGGCCAGTTGGTCCAGGCGATGCTTTGTTGGCCCTCTGGCGTTTCCTTGAATGGGTCGGCTGGCCACAAGGATCGCCAGTCGGCTCGCGATTTGGGAGCCTTCGGCACTTTCTTGCTTTCGGCGGCGTAGTTGCGCGAAGTGTACGACACGTCCGTGCCAATGCCGACATGATCAACGCCAAACGTCTTCACCACATGGTCAATGTGATCGAGCAACGCCGCGATGTCTCCGCTCCCGCCCAGAAAACGTGGAACGCAACAGATGCCGATCAAACCGCCTGAATCGGCGATCGCTTTGATGACTTCATCGGGCTTGCTACGGATGTGATGATGCAACGCGGTGCAAGTGGAGTGGCTGGCGACCATCGGACGCTGCGAAAGTTGAGCGGCTTCCAAGCTGGTCTGCCAGCCGGAATGTGCGATGTCGACGATCACTCCGACTTTGTTCATCGCGGCCACAACACTGCGCCCGAAATCGCTCAATCCAGCATTTGACGATTCCGCGCAGCCGTCGCCGATCATGTTTCGTCTTTGATACGTGAGATGCATCATTCGAATGCCAAGTTGGAAGAAGACAGACAGATAACGCAGTTCATCTTCGACCGACACCCACTGCTGCGTCAGCGGTACGCCGTTGCCCGTGAGGTACAAGCAACGCCGACCTTGCTCCTTGGCCGCGACAATATCGTCCGGCGTGACGGCCTTGGCCATGAAGTCTCGCATCATGTCGGTCGCGTAGGTAAAGCGTGCCAAACGTTTCAGGAGCGTGAGCGGTGCCTGACTCTCTTCGCCGGCGTTCTGGAAGATGCAGGTCACGCCTGACGCCTGCCACGCCTGAACGAACTCGGCGCGTTCACCCTCGTTAGTGACATAGCGGGTCATCGTCATTTCCTCACGCAGGTCTTGCATCTCGATATCCGAGGCACCCGCTTCGGCAGCGGAGCGAAGTGCATCGCCGTCCACATCAGCACGGGGCGCAAAACCATACGTGTCGAAGACGAGTGAGTTCGCGTGCAACTCCAGACCATGTTCGAGTTCCTTGGGCGACGGCTTCAGAATATCCGTCGCAATCTCGCGTGCGCGATAGATCGTCTCATTCTGACGAACTGCGGCGAGCATCTCGGTCGTCGAAGAGGTGCCTTCTTGGTCGGCTGCATGCAGCGCCGTGACAGTCGACGCAGCAAGTAAGGTTCCGAGAAACGATCTGCGATCAAGGTTGTGCATCATGAGAGCTTTCTATCGAGGGTAGTCCGTCGCGTGTGCTTGTAATGCGCCAGAGTGCGACCAAATAATCGGGGCTGCATTCTTTCAATTTGTACCGTTGCACATAGTATCAACTGAAGCCCACCATGGAAAATCGTTGGCCTGTCTCCCGTCGACCATTGCCAAAGTACGTGACTGTTCGGGATTTTTTGGCGTTTCTAGCCAGTTTGAATTGAGCCGCTCACGCCATGATGCGTCGAGACATCCCTCGTGTGGCAGAACCTGTCGCAGCCGAATTCGTGAGACTTCGGAGATAGATTTTTGGGGTCTTGTCTGTTTGGCTCAAAAAAACGACCCTGTTGTAGTCGATCTTATTCTTTCGCCCATCAAGGTTGATCACACCATGTCCGACGACACGAAACTGGAGCTTGCTCGCAAGCAGATCGAGTTTGCCCGCACGTACACCAAGACGCTGCTCGCGGATGTCGAGCCCGATGAATGGTTCAAGATTCCGGAGGGTTGCGTCTCGCATCTGGCGTGGCAGGTTGGGCATTTGGCGATGGCCCAGTACGGGCTCTGCCTGTTTCGCATTCGCGGCAGGCAACCGATCGACACTGAATTGATGTCATCCAGCTTTCGGAAGAAGTACAGCAAGGGCACAACCCCCGATTCCGATCCGGCAAACAATCCCGCGCATGCGGAGATAATGCAGGTCTTCGAGGATGTTTATGAACAGGCCATGCAAGAGCTGCCAGGCTACGACGAAACCATGCTCAACGAACCGGTCGACATGCCGTATGCGGCTTATGCGACGAAGCTGGGCGGATTGTTGTTTTGCTCGCATCACGAAATGATTCACGCTGGCCAGATTGGATTGCTTCGGCGACTGCTGGGTAAGTCGCCCATCCGCTAGCTGCTTCCATCACGTCGCTTCAAAGACTGCTGTTGCGTTGATTTGCCAACCGGTGGTACTCTCCCTTTGTACGTCGGGTAACTGTAGGCGAAGCATCGAGCCTCACCGCCTGCAAGATTGCCTCTTGTCACAGCATCCGATTCGCCGAGGTCAAGGATGACACGCCGCAAATCACTACGCCGCATCTTTTGTTTTGCCAATTTCACCTTGGCGTGTGCAATCTCTTTGACGCACATTGCTGCCCAAGAGGCACAGTGGATCTGGTCACCGATTCATAACAAGGATGACATACCACACGGCACTTGCCATTTCCGCAAGACGGTGTCGCTGCGCTCGCCCGAGCAAGGAACAATTACAATTCTCGCGGATGACGAGTACGAGCTGTTCGTGAACGGGCGGCGAATGGGCTCTGGTGGCGGCACGGCGGATCTCGTCGAGTACGACGTCTCGCGATACCTCTCTCGCGGGCGAAACATCATTGGCGTAAAGGTAACGAATACCCGCGGCACAACGGCTGGTGTGGCGGCACGTGTTGCGATCAAGGAACGTGATGGCGATTGGCAAGTCTTTTCGTCAGACGATACCTGGAAGACGAATATCGACGTTCTACCCCTTTGGAACACCGGCCTTTACAACGATAGTCGCTGGGACGATGCACAGATGTTTGGCAAGCTCGGCGAGACGCCTCCTTGGGATATCCGCGAACAAGTCGCCGAAAACGAAGCCACCATTAGCACGGAACGCTTCAAAATCGATCGTGAGTTCGATGTGCAAGAGCTGCTAAATGACGAGCAAACGGGCTCGTTGATCTCGGTTGCGTTTAACGAGTTTGGGCACATCCTCGCCGGTCGCGCCGATGGCCCGTTGCTGTTGATCTTCGACAGCAACGAAGATGGCACACCGGACAAGGTCAAGACTTATTGCGACAAAGTCAAGAATTGCCAGGGAATACTCGCCCTGAACGGCAATGTTTATGTAACAGCCAGTGGGCCGGACGGCGAGGCGCTCTATCGGTTATCAGACACCGATCGTGACGGCACGCTGGAAGACGTCAAGGCGTTAATCAAGTTTAGTGGAGTTGGCGGTGAACACGGTGCTCATGCCATCACGCTCGGCCCTGACGGCATGCTCTACGTCGTGGTGGGGAATCACGCGAATGTCGACGCTCCGTTCGCGGAGACGAGTCCGTTTCGGAACTACTACGAAGGCGACCTGCTGCCGAGATACGAAGATCCGAGCGGTCATGCGAATGACGTGAAAGCTCCTGGAGGAGTGATCATCCGAACCGACCTCGATGGCAAGGAAGTTGAAGTCGTGGCGGGCGGACTCCGCAATGCGTACGACTTTGCGTTTAATCGCCTCGGTGACATGTTCGTTCACGACAGCGACATGGAATCGGACGAGGGCACCACATGGTATCGTCCCACGCGTTTGTATCATGTTACGCCCGGCGGAGAATTCGGCTGGCGGAGCGGTTGGGCAAAGTGGCCGAACTACTATGTCGATAACCTGCCGGAGATCCTGGACACAGGCCGAGGCTCGCCCACCGGTGCGGCGATCTACAATCACTTTGCTTTTCCCACTCGCTATCAGCATCAATTGTTTTTGGCCGATTGGTCGCGCGGCAGGATCTTGACTGTCGAGTTGAAACCGAACGGTGCGAGTTACACGGCGACTAGCGAAGTCTTTCTCGAAGGACAACCGCTAAACATCACCGACCTCGAAGTCGGACCGGACGGCGGCCTGTACTTTGTGACGGGTGGCCGTGGTAGCGCCGGCGGAGTGTATCGCATTTCCTGGAAAGGGCAGATTCCCGAAGCGGTTAGCAATCTCGGCGAAGGCATCAGTGCCGCAATTCGTCAACCGCAACTTCAAAGCGCGTGGGGCCGTCAGAAGATCGCTGCCGTCAAGAACTCGCTCGGTGAGACTTGGGATCCACAGGTCATCGGTGTTGCTCGCAGCAAATCCAACCCTTGGTACTACCGCACTCGAGCCCTCGACTTGATGCATCTCTTCGGTCCTCCGCCGACGGACGATCTTCTGTTGCTGCTGGCGGAAGATGGGAACGAAGTCGTCCGAGCAAAAGCAGCCGAGATGATGGGGCTGCATGTCAACGCCGCGTTGAGAACGCGACTCGTTGCCATGCTCTCCGATAGCGACCGCACGGTCCGCCGCAAAGCCTGTGAAGCTCTAACTCGAAGCGAGCAACCGGTCCTCCTCGAGGACATCACTCCGATGCTCGTTTCCGACGACCGCGCGGAAGCGTGGGCAGCACGCCGCTTACTGGAACGCATCCCGACTGAACAGTGGCGCGATACGATTCTGACAACGAAGAATAATCGTCTGTTTATCCAAGGGGCACTCGCTCTGTTGGTCGCCGCTCCGGACGAGGCCAACGCCCGGAGTGTCCTTACTCGCTTCCAGGCGATCAGTAAAGGCTTTGTCTCGGACAGTGATTTCACCGACATGCTGCGAGTTGTTCAAGTCGCGTTACAGCGCGGCGAGATCGAGCCCGACTCGGTGCCCGAACTCGCGCAGTCGCTCGGGATAGAATTTCCATCGGGTGACCGCATCATCAATCGCGAACTCATTCGAGTCCTCGCGTACCTGCAAGTTTCCGAACCCATGGATCGCTATCTGGCATACCTGAAGTCAGAAGCAGACGCCGTCGACCGACTCCATTTGGCCATGCACTTGCGATTTATCAATGATGGCTGGCCCGATGGCAAGCGAATAGAATTGCTCGAGTTCCTGCAAGCCGCAGCAAAACAGGAGGGCGCTGGTCGCGGCGTTAAAGAATACATCGCGGTCATTGAAACGGATATCGCAAGGTCGATGTCACCGAAGGACGGTCGAGTTGTCTTGGCACGAGGAGCCGAGTGGCCGGGTGCCGCGTTGGGTGCCTTGTATGGATTGCCCACGGAACTCGACGAACAAACCATCAAGGAATTGACGGAGATTGACCAGCGGGTTCGCAACGACAAGAGCGAAGCGGTAAAGTCGCTTCGCGTGGGTATCGTCGCCGTTTTGGCTCGTAGTGGCACGGAACAGGCGATGACCTATTTGCGATCCACGTGGGACGCGGAACCTGAGCATCGCCAGACGGTTGCCATGGGGCTGGCCCAAGCACCCGATGGTGATAACTGGGACTATCTGATCAACAGCCTGCCTATTGTTGAGGGACCGGCGGCTCGTGAAGTGATCATCAAATTGCAGCAAGTCGGCTTTCGGCCGGAGGAGCCTGAATACGTTCGCCAAGTGATTTTGCGAGGGCTCGAGTTGAAGGACGACGGAGCCGAAGACGCCTCGGCGCTGTTGCGACATTGGACCGGCTTCCAAGCCGCCAGTGCGGACGGTTCCTGGGAAGAAACCATGAAGGTGTGGCAAGAATGGTTCGCCAAGAAGCATCCTGATCGCCCGCGTGCCGAGTTGCCGACTCCTGATGTTAGCAGTAAATGGAAATTCGAGGAGTTGGTTGAACATCTCACCAGCGATCTCGGATCGCAAGGCTCGGTTGCCAAGGGCGAACTCGTGTTCACGAAGGCGCAATGTGCGAAGTGTCACAGATTTGGCGACGTAGGCGAATCGCTCGGTCCCGATTTAACAGCAATTAGCAAACGCTTCATGCGGAAGGAAGTATTACAGTCGATTCTATTCCCATCGCACGTCATATCGAGCCAGCACGTCGCGAAAACTGTGGTCACTACGACAGGCGGTTCTTATACAGGCATCGTCGGGGCAGGTGCCTCGGGAGCGAAGATCATTCTTCAGGCGAATGGAGAAAAGGTAATCGTGCAAGCGAACGAGGTCGAAGAGATCGTACCCAGCCCGAAATCAGCCATGCCGGAAGGTTTGCTCAATCAGTTGACACTCGAAGAAATCTCGAATCTGTTCGCCTATCTGGGTGTCATTCCGCCACAGAGTGTTGCTCGCGGGCGAGTCGAGGATACGCGAATTACCCCTTAAGGCGGCTTCGCCGCAAAGTGGGGTAAGCTTCCAGCTTGCCGCCTACGCGACCGCGTGCGTAGATATCGCCTTCCAATTCGCTGACCGACCAGGCCGTGAAGGGCATTGCTTGCGAGATCAACTCCAAGCCCGTGCCACCGATCGGGCTTAACGCGCTCGCTCCGCCAACGATCTTCGGGGCGATGAAAACATGCGCCTCGTCGATCGCTTCCGCGTCGCGAAAAGCTCCGAGCAAAGTCGCTCCACCTTCCACCAGCACGTTCGTCATGCGACGCCGACCGAGTTCTGCGAGGAGATTGCGAACTCTTTCTGCCGGCTCGATTCCATCACAGACGAGCACTTCACAACCTGCTTCCGTCAATCGCCGAACATGCTCGTCGGGCGCATTGCTGGTCGCTACCACCAGGACAGGCGCGGTTTTGGCAGTCTTCACGAGTTGCGAGTCTACGGAAAGGGAGGCCGTTGAATCGACCACGATCCGCGTGGCGACTCGTGGTCCAGCAGGCCGAGCGGTCAGAAGCGGGTCATCCGCGCGAGCCGTTCCGCTACCCACGATTATGGCGTCGACTCGCCCTCGAATCCGGTGGACGACGGAGCGCGAAGCCTCGTTGGAGATCCACTGACTGTCACCTGTCCGAGTCGCAATCTTTCCGTCGAGCGTCATGGCCCACTTCGCAATCGCCCAAGGCATTCTCATCGTCACCAGTTTCAAGTACGGAGCATTCAGCGCGCGAGCTTGCTTCGCGCACAAGCCCACTTCCACCTCGATACCGGCCTCTTGCAAGACTCGTATCCCACCGCCGTCGACCTGCGGAAACGGATCCCGTTGCGCGACGATGACCCGCGTCACTCCAGCGTTCACCACCGCGTCGACACAGGGCGGCGTTTTCCCTTGGTGACAACAAGGTTCCAGCGTCACAAGCATCGTCGCCCCGCGAGCTGCTTCGCCGGCGTCGCGCAATGCCTCGACTTCCGCATGTGGCCCGCCAAACCGTTGATGCCAGCCTTCTCCCACGACTTGCCCATCGCGCACGATCACACAACCCACCATGGGATTCGGCTCGACCGTACCTTCGCCGCGTTGGGCAAGTTCGATCGCGCGAGTCATCAGATTGTCGAAAGAATCCGCAGGCAAGATCGGCTCCCGATTCGACGGCCCTGGGTGGGTAGGACTTCTAATCTTTCTAGAAGGGCTAATGTGTATACACTATCTTCGGCCCGGAGGGTCGGCACAACCACTTCCGGGGCTGTTAAGCCCCGGAATTGTTTGCAAATTACACGCGAAGCCCCGACAGGGGCGACACAGCACACTTCTCGCCGACTGTGTCGCTCCTATTGGGGCTTGAATCAAGATGGCTGTTCGCTACCGGGGCTTCACAGCCCCGGCAAAGGTTGTGTCAGCCCTATCGGGCTTAGTTCGAGTTTTGCACTTTTTGGAGTGCGACGATTCATCGCCGCTTTGGTATTTTTCTACTTTGAACCAATTATTCGCTATCCAATGTAAGTTGCGGTGATGCTGAAAAAGTGCTTCGCACTGAAGAGCAAAGCGGTGACAAGTCACCGCAGTCCAAAAAAAAATGCAAAACTCGAACTTAGTAGCAGTTACCCATTACGGCGAGCGTGCTGAAGGGGGAAGCGACGCCCAATTGTATTTAGATTGCGATTTCAGACTAGCGAAACTTCGCGGCTCGCATCAGCCCACTCGCTCCCCCGACAAACGCACTGTTCCCATCAGACGCGACTGCCAGAGTATAGAGCCAGCCGGTGTCGACCTCGACGTCGTGCGTGATCTGCACCGAATCAGGATCGATCACCCGAACGTGACCGTCAGCACAGGCCGCGATCAAACTTGTGCCGTCCGGTGTCCACTCGATATCGAGTGCGGGGCTGGGCAGCTTGGCAAACCGCATCAAACGCCCTCGGACGGGCCACCAAAATCGCACCGTCCGATCGACACTGGATGACGCGATGACATACGGCGGCTCCGTCGAACCGGGACGGACGGCGATGTCGTGGATTTCGTTGGTGTGATTATTAAGGGTGCGAATCAGCTCGTTGGTGGGCGGCTGCCAAACGCGAATCGTGCTGTCGCGACTCGCGGAGATGAAATGACCGTCCGGCAGGAAGGCCACCGTCATTACACTTTGTGAGTGGCCTGCGACTTGATGGACAATGTTCGCGGAGCGATCGAGCAAGGTGATGCTGTGATAGGGACCGGCCACCGCCAGCATCTCGCTATCGGCCCGCCAAGCGACGCGATACAACAAGTCCGCGCCAATCGATTCCCCGTGCAAGAGCTTGGAACGCGGCCAATCCGACAGTTCGAGACGACCTTCTTCCGCAGGTTGTCCGCCCGCGGCAGCTAGTGTCTGACCATCTGGCGAGAAGGCCAGATCGTGAACTTGAACCAAGCGAGTGGCGAGCGATCGTTGCTCGGTGAGTTCAGGCCAAACGTAGACGGTTAGTCCGCACTGCGAGCCAACGACAATCGATTTGCCATCCGGCGCGAACGCCGCGGCGGTGATCGGCGGCTCTGCCGCGACAAGCGTTGTCGCGAATAGCAGAATAGTAATCAGCAAGATGAAAATGCGGGGGAGCATAAAGGCTACCGGTTAGTGGTGGTCGATGTCCCGCTCCGCTCGTCCCCGTCGCCAATTCACGAACCGTAGGAGAGCGGCTCCCAGAGCAGAGACAATCACGAGCCCCGTGCGCACGACTGCCTGATCGCTCGAAACACTCGGTCCATTGACGTAATACAAGATGGGTGCCAACGCCAGTGCCATCCAACAACCAAACTCCACCCACGGCAGCAATTCGGCGAGCGAGAGATCGTCGCCGCTGGCGTCTGTCGGTTCCGTCATGACCGTAGCTCCGCGAGTACTGGTTGAAAACCGCGAGAGTTCTTGTTCGGAGAATTCTCGTATTCCTCCGCCCGCCTGTCACTACCATGACCTGCTATTTCAGCGGAATCGCTTGTTGTTCCGTTTGCATCCGTAAGCCCAGATAGGCGGACTCACAGCTTCTTTCCTGGATTCGTTGAGCATGAGTCGTCTCTTGCAAATCGCGGTTCTGTCACACATTACGACACTCGCCCAAAAAACTTTGCAAATCTTTCCGGAATTCTGACCCGGTTTTGCCTCCGTTTTTCAATAGATATAAATAGAGGACCGTATTTCGAACCTGCGGAGGCCGGAAATGTTTCCAATCCCCAATCCCCAATCCCCAATCCCCAATCCCCAATCCCCAATCCTGGCTCTTCATATTCGGCGTTAACGTTGTCGTTTGTTAAAGGTCGGTTCCTCAGCACTAAGGAGCTGCACCATGGTTGATCGACGGAATCAGCGGGTTCGGCCAACACCAACCCAGTCCAAGGCCAAGAGGTCGGTCGCATCAGGAGCCGCGAGTGGATTGGCGGCGAAAGACGGCCTCGCCACAACTCGAGGGACGAGGCGGCGGCTCGATACGAATAGTGCTTCGGAACCTACTCGCCTTGGCCGCGACGAGGCCAAAGTTGACGGAAAGAAGTGGTTTGCACCTGATATCGTGGTGGTCGATTGTGGCGGCATCTCCGGGACTCATTCAGTCCTTGCTCTCTTGGAAGGATTGCGGGGCGAGGCGGTTGGTTCGGTCGGCGATCTTCAACAACGTTTGCAAGACATTAAGACGGACGGGCCGTGCGCGGTACTGTGCGTGGCGTGCTCAGGGGACCAAGAAAGTCGTTGCTTGGTGGACGAGACGCTACGAAGTGTCGGTTCGATGCCGATCCTTGTGATCGACGAACGTTTTGACGACGACTATGGCCACCTGCTGCTGGAACGTGGAGCCTTGGACTATTTGGACGGGAGAAAGCTGGGCTCCGTAAAACTACAACGCGACATCGAGTGGGCCATCTTGCGCAACGGGCATCGAGCACCGCCGTTGCCACTGCGGCGGGATCACGCTGCCGCTGTCGATCACTCGGAGGTTCGTCGAATTTATAAAGGCCTGCCAACCCGCCAGCGAGAAGTCTTGGATCTGTATCTCGGTAGGCAAACCGCCAAACAAATCGCTCGACGACTCGGGAGCAGTGTCAAGACCGTTCACAGCCAACTTGCCAGCGTTCGGGGCAAGTTCAGCGCTCGTTCGAGCCAAGATATGATCATCGTGGTGCTCGGCGCACTGTGTCAAGAATAAAACGGCGACTAGGAAAAATACCTAGTGTATGCGCGATTACCCTTTGGTAGATTGAGCGTGAATTCAAGGCG
>CAUJKL010000872.1 GCA_963204995.1 Planctomycetota bacterium
AAGGAATCATCGATGCAGACGTCACGATGATTTACGATGGCAGTGAGTTGAAGACGTCGGTCGTCGCAGATCTCTTAGATGCTTCGTTCGCGTACGACAAGTTTCCCTATCGCGTTCAGAAAGCGCGTGGTCAGTTGCGACTGCATGAAAATGTTCTGGAGATCGACAATGTCCAGGCGACGGCCAACGGAAGCCCGATGCGAATGCGAGGCACACTCCACAACCCTGGCCCCGATGTTACCGGATGGCTCGATGTGACGGTCGACGAACCACTGCCCCTGGACGATCAATTATTTGAGGCGATCCCCGGCAAAGGCGAGGATGTCGTTCGTTCGCTGAATTTGTTAGGGATGATCGGTTTCAAATTGCGATTCGAGCGGCCCGACCTCAGCTATCCGCCACGCAAACTAGTGACGATCGACTTGCTGAATTGTTCCATGCGATATGATCGCTTTCGCTACCCGATCTACAATATCACTGGCCGGCTCTTGATGGACGATGACCAGTGGACGTTCAAAGACCTCGAAGGGAAAAACGATAGCGCGTTCGTGACCTGCAACGGCAGTTGGAAGCCGGACCCCATCACGGGTGCCGTCCTGTCGCTGAACTTCGATGCCACCGACGTCCCGCTCGAAGAAGAGCTTCGGGACGCCTGTGCGCCTAGGGCACAGCGGTTCTGGAATTCGTTGCATCCTCGCGGGACGATCGACCGGGTCGTCGTTCAACTGCAATATCTAGCCGCTTCCAAGGCCCTGTCGCTCGACGTGATGGGACAAAAGCGGGATGCCGATCGGAATATCGAGGGCCGAAGTATCACCATCAAGCCAAGTTGGCTGCCCTATCAACTGGACGATGTCGTCGGAGCCGTCCGGTATCGAGATGGCGTCGCCGAACTACAACACGTCAAAGCGAAGCACGGCGACGCATCGGTCGAATTGACCGGGCGATTCGAATCGTTGCCCGATGAGCAATGGCAATTCGAAGCTTCTGAAATCCTCGTCGATCATTTGCGAACGAACCACGAGCTGGTTTCTGCGTTGCCTCGACGACTCGGTAACGCCATCTCCAGGCTGAAGTTTCAGGGAGCTGTCAACATCAGCGGTCGACTCGCCCTGCAAGGAATGTTGGGACTCGAACAACCGCTCACATCGAATTGGGAACTCGACTTTGATGTCGAAGACGGGGCAGTCGACTGCGGCGTGCGGCTGGAGCACATTCGGGGCGGAATGCATCTGGGTGGGACGTTCAGTCAGCATGGTCATTTCAGCCGAGGGCAATTAGACATCGGTTCGCTCTTCTACAAAGGCGTGCAACTGACGGCTGTTAGCGGACCGCTAAGCATCGACGATCAGTTTCTCTCGCTGGGTGAAAAGACTCGTCGTGAACAAGGCGAGCCAATATCGAGCCCACTCCGAGCCGAAGCGCTTGGCGGCATTGTCATCGGAAGTGGTCGAGTCTCGATGGCCGAGGGCAACGCATTCGAGCTGACTGGTGAATTGTTCGACGGCAATCTCACGAATGCCATTCAGGAGCTCGCACCCTCTCGACCCGACATCTCGGGCCAACTCTTCGCTTCGATTCGCCTCATCGGAAACGCAGCAGGAACTCATACCGTCAAGGGTGCCGGTGAGCTTCAACTGCGAAACGCCGACATCTATCGATTGCCCGTCATGCTCCGCCTGTTGGCGTTGGTCAAGGTAAAGCAGCCGGATCGGACGGCCTTCACCTCAAGCGACGTTGATTTTCGCGTCGAGGCCGATCGCATCTACTTCGATCGCATCGATTTCAACGGCGACGCAATCAACCTGCGAGGCCGGGGAGAAATGACGTTGGACCGCTCGATCAATCTTTCCTTCACCACATCCGTGTTGCAACGCGATGGCTCGTTGGATCGACTTTTGCGTCCGCTATTCCAGGACAGTGGCGGACTCTTTGAGGTCTCGGTGACGGGGACCGTAGACGAACCGGTGGTGACGCGCGGCGTGAACCAAGCGTTTCAACAAGTCTTCCCCGAGGCACCGCCTCAACAGCGAATGTCGCGCACACCGGCTCCGCGCGAGATGTTTGATCGATTGCGTACGAGACGCTAATGACGAAAGGAGGATGAAGATGAGTGTAGGACCAATGGGACTGGCAGGGAGCATTGTAGGTGGCCTGCCTCAGATTCGAAGTGCCGAAGCGGGGCGTGTGGAAAAGCAATCTGCCGATCAGGCTCGGCAAACTAAATCCGACGAGAAAGCCGAGGCAGCGGAAGGAGTGGGCGAGACGACTCAGGACGAGAAGGCGTCGGATCGCGACGCGGACGGTCGCCGATTGTGGGAAGCGATGCCCGAGCAAGCGCCGAAGTCGGACGAATTGTCAGAAGACACAAAGATGCGGGAAGCTCCTCAGAGCAAAGATCCAACTGGGACTAGCGGTGGCCAACTGGATCTCTGCGGGTGACGAACGAGCCATTTGCGGCTATAAAGGTCAGTGAACTTGAAACTTTGAACTTGAAACTCGGAACCTTACGAGATGCGTTTTACGAAGATGCACGGAGCTGGCAACGATTACGTCTACGTCAACTGTTTTGACCAGCCGCTGCCTGCGGATGCTCCGGAACTGGCGCGGCGAATGTCGCATCGGCACTTCGGGATCGGTGGCGACGGGCTGGTCCTAATCCGGCCCTCGGAAGTTGCCGACGCGCGAATGCAGATGTTCAACGCGGACGGCTCCGAAGCGGAGATGTGTGGCAACGCAATTCGATGCGTCGGCAAGTACCTCTACGACCACGGCATCCGCCGCCAAGAAACTCTCCGCATCGAAACGGGTGCTGGCGTGTTGACGCTCGAACTCGAAGCGACCAACGGCAAGGCCACCCGTGCTCGCGTCGATATGGGCGAACCGATACTCGAAGCAGCCCGCATTCCGACGACGCTGCCCGGCAGTCCAGTCGTCGACGTCGAATTGGTCGTCGACGGCAAATCGTTTCAAGTCACTTGCGTCTCGATGGGCAACCCGCACTGTGTCATTTTTGTCGAGCAGCTATCGGACGAGTTGGTTCTGGGCTTCGGACCCAAGATCGAGAAGCACGCGGCGTTTCCCGTCAAGGTCAACGTCGAATTCGTGGAAGTCATTTCGCCGACTGAAGTCCGCCAGCGCACGTGGGAACGCGGCTCGGGCGAGACTTGGGCGTGCGGGACGGGAGCGAGCGCCGTCTGCGTTGCGGGTGTTTTGGCCGGCCGCACCGAACGCAAAATCCTGAATCATCTCCTCGGAGGTGACTTGGATCTGGAGTGGCAAGAAACATCGAATCACGTTTTCAAAACCGGCCCGGCAACGGAAATTTTCTCCGGTGATTGGCCCCAATAACTTCCCGTAGCGGCCCGATCGCTGACTGCTGACCGCTAACCGCTGACCGCTGACCGCTAACCGCTAACCGCTAACCGCTAACCGCTAACCGCTAACCGCTAATCGCTGACCGCTGACCGCTGACTGCTGACCGCTGACTGCTGACTGCTGACCGCTGACTGCTGACCGCTGACCGCTGACCGCTGACTGCTGACCGCTGACCGCTGACCGCTAACTGCTGACCGCTGACCGCCGACTGCCAACCGCTACCATCAGATTCGACGGCTTGATGTCGCGATGGACGAGGCCGTGCTCCTGAGCGTGTTGCAGCCCGACGGCGGCTTGCCGGACGACTTCGCAAGCATCCGCCACCGGCAGTGCGCCGAGGCGGTGAACGATCGTCGACAAGTCGAGTCCGTCTAAATGCTCCATGACAAGAAAATGCTGGCCGTTTATTCTCGAGCGAACAGTTCATCCACCAGTTCTGCCCAAGGGCGGTGGCGAAGGCCTCGGGCCAGCGACTTGGACATCAGGCTGTCGGCGGAGTCGACATGTTCGAGTCCGAGCAGATGTCCCAATTCGTGACTGAGCGCCGTCAACAGGTCGACCCGCTCCGCAGGAATGGCATCCTCATTGGCAGTTGATGTTCCGACGTACCAGCCTGCTCCGGCGGCGTCGAAGTCCACCACGATGTATCGCGTATCGGTGATCGCCAGGAGATCTCCGGACAGGTCGGCAATACGCACGTCGATAGACGACAACCAGTCTGCTCGTGCGTCGTCCAGGCCAGCGGCGCCCCACCACACAATCGCCGTCGTGAGGGCCTGCTGAAGTTCGGCCGCAGTCAGAGCATCCTCCACGGTTGCCGAGTTCACTTGGGCTCCTCCGGAAGTATCGCTATTTCCCGGCGCGAGTCTTAATGCACTGGCACCCCCGCCTCCTGCACCTGCGGAGAAGTTGACGATGCTCGCAAGATCCATGTCGGTCAGGTTCGCCGTGGCGCGAGCTGGCAGGGTGACAAGGTCTGCGGCTTCCGCAGCGGCTGCCGCTCGGCCACTAGTCTGGACGGCGAACGAAAGCAAGCGAATCGTCTCGCCCGCGCCCACCGTGATGTTGAAGGTCCAGCCGAACTGAAACTGGTCGCTGTTAAAGTCCACATCCGCGACGCTGACGAGCCCGCTGCCGTCCTGCAAGACGAACGCCAGTTCGGGCGCGAAGCCCGAGGTTGGCGAGTCGTCGCTGGCGAACCAGTTGTCGGCAGTGGTCAGCACCGCATCGCCGCTGGAACTGGCGGTGACACTCAACGGCGACAGGCCGCCCAAGTCGCCGGACAGAGTCACCGGCACCACGATCGGCGCCGCGGTCGGATTGTGCAGCACATCCAGCAGCCGCGCGAAGTTGCCACCCGTCGCGGGAACGTATACTTCGCGATGGACCTCCAGATCGGCCAGTATCTTGGTCGGGAAGACGATCGTCTGCCGATTGTCCTCCACCGCTGGCTCGCCGGCCAGCCCCGCGTAGTCCGCACCGTCGACCGTCAACAGGAAAGCCGTGTTGTAGGCACCGTAGCGATCTTCTTGCGGGTCTGGCGAGAAGCGACCGCCGTCCTGGACCGTGGCGTTGCCGGATGACCAATCGTACACAAAATGGTTCTCGTCGAATTGCGAGAGCGACACCTCGAAGAACCGTTGCGTGGCGTCTGCGATCGGCTCGCCAAATTCGGGGTTGAAATTCGTGTTCATCAAGTTGCCGTCCAGATCGCTGATGTCCGGACCGACCAGCAGGACGTAGAAGCCGCGTGCCGTCTGAGTGGGGAAGTGAATCGTGGCCGCGTTGCCGGCTACGGTCACCGACGTCGGCGTGATGGGGCCGCCGGGGCCATTGAATGTCGTGATGTCATCCAGTGTGAACGAGTCGGCGTCGATCGGTTTGGAAAAGTACAGCGTCAATTCGTCGATCGACAGCCCGGCATCGTAGCGAGGGAACTGCGAGTCAATGACGGGGCCATTGTTGAGGATCTCGAACACCTGGCCGAAGTCCGCACCCGTGCCATCGCCGTCTAGATCGCCGAGTGGATTCCCATCGGCGTCGCGAACTGAACTGGTCCCTTTGATCGTCAGGCGATACTTGCCCGCCGGCAATGGCAACTCGCTGGCAGCGATAGTCAGGCGGACCTGCTGTGTACCGTTGGGAACTGTCACGACGACGGGCGTCAATAGCGAGACGACGCGATCGTCGGGCGTCGGATCGTTGGCTGGATCGAACTGGCCGTCGGCTCCGGCTTCCACGAAGCGGAAGTTCGCCGCGTCGGCCAGGGTGGCCGGGTCCATCAACCCGACCTCGTTGAAGCCGATCAGGAATTCGTCCACCGTAATGAAGCCTTGTGGGAACTCGATGTTGTCCCGGTTCAATGCCTGGCCGGGCGTCAAGGCTCCGCCGCCAGCGTTGGTGAGAATCAGAATGTTGCCGACTTCGCGCGTGGACTGATTCGAAGATCCGCCACTCGCAGTAATCACGTCGGGTCGCGAGTCGCCATTGACGTCGGCCAGCACGACGCTGCCCGAGTCGGCACCAGTCGGGAACGTCAGCAGTGACGGGAACATGCCCGTTCCGTCGTTGAGCATCACGGTCGCGCCCGACCCGCCGTTGGCGTCGCGCGTCACGGCGACGATGTCCAGGTCGCTGTCGGCGTCGAGCAGGCCGAGCGCGATAGCGTGGACTTGCGGTGCGAGGCCGAATTCGGCACCGCCGCCAAACGTACCTCCGGCTTCGCCGAAACGGATCGAGACGCGGCCTTGATCCTGTACGTCAAACCCCGCCGTCACTGCGTCGAGCAAGCCGTCGCCGTTCAAGTCGCCGAGCGCGACATCCATCGCGCCCCCGCCGACTCCGATTATGCTGCGGAGCTGGAAGTTCCCCGCAATTGTGTGCAGGGCATTGGTCAAGACGACCAGTCGGCTGTTCGTGCCGTCCGAGCCGACCACGGCCAAGTCCGGACGCATGTCGCCGTCCAGGTCGCCCAGTGCCATCGCCTTGGGAAGAATCGGAACATTCACAAAGAAGGGGGCGAGAAAACCTCCAACGCCGTTGTTGAGCAATAACGTGACGGATTGATTGCCCCAGTCCCCACCGTTGGCCACTATTGCATCGGGCCGACTGTCGCCGTTCAGATCGCCGAGCACCACATCGGCAGCACCATTTAGCAGGCCAAGCTCGACCTGATCGCCAAATATTCCCGCTCCGTCGTTGTAGAGAACCACCAGGTGAGCCGCGCCGGTTTCCTGTTCCGCGATGATGGCCACGAGATCGAGATCGGTATCACCGTCCAAGTCCCCGAGCGCTACGTCGCGTGCCGCAGCCAACGGCAAGTAGTCGGTGAGCATGAGCCCACCGGGCGAGTTCAGGAAGATCGAGACCGCGCCGCCGAAACCGCTGTTGGCCGTGACGATATCCGGGACGGAGTCGCCATTCAGATCGCCGGCCACAATCGCCACGGGCCGCGTGTGCGGTGCGAAATCCAGCGGGCTCACGAAAGCCACGGTGGGCCCGACCCGGTCTGCGTCGATTTGAATATTGTCCAACGCAATGCCGCGGAACGGCGCGGGACCGAAACCGAAGTATTGGAACTTGATCTGCACATCGTCCGTGAACTGCAGATTGTTAGCAGTTGCGAACTCGTCGAGGTCGATGGCAAGATCGTCGCCGTGGAACCGCAGTTCATGAAGGAAGCCTTGCTGCGTCTGTGGGAACAAGCTGAGCCAGTTCACTCCATCGATGCTCAGCGACACTCCCGTGGCGTTTACGGAACCGGTGAACATCGGGGGGACTTCGTTCAAGTCTTCCAATTTGTCGAGTAGCTCGGCGTCGATGTGCAGTTCCGCATTGGCCACGCCGTCCAGGTCGATGTGCAAGATCGCTTCGTGCAGCGACGGGCGGCGATCCTCGGTGGGGAGCGTTTCGCCCGCGCCGTCCAGCGCCAACGCCACGCGCCGCGTGGCGTCCGAGGAATCAACTGCCAACGTGGCGAAACCCGGCACATCGGCATTAACGAACTGCGTGTAGGAGGGAAGCCAATTCGACAAGCCGGCGCTGCTGATCCCAGTGAGCACATCGTGTCCGCTCGCCGCTGGGACGATCGAAACATCGTTATCGGAGGCGTTCACGATGTGAGTGTCCAAGTCGGCGGCCCAGGGAGTCCATTGCCAGTGGAAGTCAGGATCGGCCAGCGCCAGCAAGCTTGTCGTCTGCCCGGCGCGAAGCCAATTCAGTGCATTGCGCAGCAACTCACGCTCCTGGCCATCCGGTGAACCCGATGTGTCAGCATCGAGCGTCGTCAACAAAGCGCGGCCGGTGGTGCCCACGCCGGCGAGTGCTTCCAGCAGATCGCTCTGTGTGTCGTTGTCTTCGTCATCGAGCAGACCGATATCGGTGGAGGGCGTTGTAACCATCACCACATCGAAAGCGGCGATCTGGGCTGCCGTCAGTAATGCAAAATCTCCCGCCGTCGCCACGGTATAGTCGACGTTCTGAATCAGCCCCAACTTGGCCAGTGCCGTATTCGGGCCAGGGACGTTTTGATGAACGAGCAGCCACGGATCGACCGGTGTGTTCGTGTCGCCGACTAGCAAGAAGTCGCCGCCATGATGATCCAGTGTATCGATCACACGGATGCGCCCGGTCGTGGTGGAACTGCTTTCCCAGAACGCAGCCAACGGCGGCCCCGCTTGAAAGTCTTCGTTCAACGGGAAACCGGCCACGTTGCCTCCAAGATTGGCAGAGAGCTTGTACAACCCTGGATTGCCAGCCGCCGAGGCGACTTCGATGAAGTAATCGCCGTCTGCGGGAAGGCGGAAGCTGAGCACCGTGTCATCGCTGTTCGCGGTGTTGGCGGTCGCCAACTCCGCTCCGCTATCGTCGAGCACGCGGACTCGCAGGTCGAGAGGCAACGTCGCACCGGGAACCGCGACCTTGATCGCGGAGGCCCGCACAAACTGGCCGGCTGCGGCGGCGAAGCGGTACAGGTCCAGGTCCGCGCCGGCCGCGGCATGGTTGCCAATCGCAGCGCGCTCGCTGAACAGGCCACCGGCGGCCGTCAAGCCGGTCATCGTGGCCGTGCCCAACGTGTCGTTGGTCGGAGACTCGGGGGCGAATACGGTAAAGAAAGTGACACTGTCCAGACCGTCCAGCAACGGGACTCCGGCACTGTCGACAATCGTGCCCGTCCCACTCAACGTCAACCGATACGAATCATCTACCAGCGGCAGGCCAGCGGACGTGCGGAGCGTGACGGTGGTCGAGCCATCGAAGTCCGGCGTCACGCTCACACTGCGATCGTCACTTGTCCCGAACACGTTGTCATCGCCGCCGCCCACCAAACGGAAATTCGCGGCAGTCGTCGCCGAGACCGCATCGAGCGGCTCGTTGAACACGACGGCTAGTTGCGACACGTCGGAAGCAAACACGAACGGCCCGGCGGGCGTCAGCGAGACAATCCGCGGACCGACCGCGTCGGCACCGATGCGGATATCGTCGAAGGCGCGGCCGTCATTCACCGACGTCAAATACCCACCGACTTGCTGGAACTTGAGCAGCAGCCCGTCGGTCAGCGTCACCCCAGCCGCCGTCGCCACAGCCCGCAGGTCAAAGATGAACTGTTCATAGGTTGACGAGGTGGCGGTCGACAGGTCGGCAACGCGATACCACGTCAGCCCGTCGACGCTGAGCGCGACGCCGTCGCAGCCGATCGACCCGGTGAACATCGCAGGCAGCGGATCGGCCGTTGTATCGAAATTCCTGTGATAGAAGCTCAGTTGGAGCGGCGTTACAGCATCGATGGCCAGGGCGATGATGTATTCGTTCGTCGCCAGTCCCGCACCGGTGGCGTCGAGCACCAAGTGCCGCCCGCCCGTCCGTGGCAAATTCGCGGAAGTGACGCTGACGCGGCCGTTGGCGTTGGAACGCGTAAGCGCTGAATCGCCGAGCGTGCCATCGTTAAAGGTGGCCGTAAACGGTAAGGTTGCCACTTGGTTCAGCGCCGCGCCAAAGTGCAGAAGCACGCGCAGCGGTCGATACTCGGGCTGGAACAGAAGACCTGCCGGAGTGCCGTTGATCGCGTCGAACTCTCCCGTCCGCGAGCCAAACGTCAACGGTGTCAGCGTGGTTAGTTGGACATCGACGCCGGAGAGACTCGCGAGGTTCAAATCGCCGTCGAGTGTCGCCGCTCCAGTGATGGCAACCGAGCCGAGAGCGTTCGTTCCACTGACGCCGATCGTCAGCGTGGCGTCGTCCGCTTGCCGGAACGCGCCACCGACATTCAAGCGGCTGCCGGAACCGATAGTAAGCTGGCCGTTGTTGGTTACGTCCCCCGTCGCGTTCTGGATCTGGCCGTTCAGCAGCAGCAATTGCCCCGCCGGGCCGATGGTGTTCAGTCCGGCCAAGGCGTGGCCCGACGCACTATTCAGGAGTCGGGAGTTGACGCCGTCGATGACGACCTGAGCCAGCAGCGTGACGATGTTCGCTCCAGTGAGTTCTAGCGTGGCGTTCCCCGTCACTCGCCACACTCCGCCGAGCAAAGTCCCGGCCACCAAATTCGTCACCGCTGCCACGTTCAAGCGGCCCGCGCGGACGTCGAGTGTCCCTTGATTGTCGAGGCTGGCGAAAATGTTGCTCGTGCCATTGCCGGCGTTGGTGACGATCGTTCCGGCGTTGACAATCGTTCCGCCCAAGCCAAGTTGCGAGCCGACATCGGCCTGCAGGGTGATGCCCGCACCGATGGTCAATGTTTCGTCGGCATTCGTCGAAATTCTGGAGCGATTACTGTGGGATGTCCCGGCCAGCACGAGGCGTCCCGTCCCCGAGATCGTTTGTGTGCCATTAAACGCAAGGTCGGTCACGGCTCCTTCATTGAAGAGGGTCAGCGTCCCGTTCAGCGTCAGACCGTTGGTGACGGTCACATCGGCACCGTTTGCAATGCGGAGGTTGTTGTCGAGCGTGACGTGATCTAGTTCGACGTCGGCATTGGGTGCGACGACGACACCGGGCAGGTCGGCGCGGCGCGTCAGGGTAGCATTGGCCAGAGTGCCGCCGACGAGCGTGAAGGTGTTACGCACCTCGACGAACGTCTCGACGTCCAGTGTGCCGCCGGACAGCGTCACTTTGTTATTACTCGTCAGACTCTTGATCTGTGTGTCGCCCGAACGGTGCGTGATGGTCACGTTGTCCGGGACATTGATCAGGACGTGGTCGTCCGGGCCAGGGAGCTGGTTCCCTTCCCAGTTGGCGGCATCGTCCCAGTTGCCGCCGGCCGGATTCAGCCA
>CAUJKL010000873.1 GCA_963204995.1 Planctomycetota bacterium
TTGGCTTCCAGCCTGTAAATCAACCACCGACAGGCTGGAAGCCTATCCCACCGGTCCTACGCGGCAGGGCGGCACCGGAGACGACGTTCTATCTCGGCCGCATCACGCTCGATACGAGCGGCGATCAGGGAATGAGCCAATGGCGCAAGCGGCTCTTTGCGTGGATGGTGAACAACGCTCGCGACGCAGCAAGTACTTCGGCATTCCCTCGGATCAGGTCGTCGAAATCGGCTCACGACTGGAGATATGAAGATGAGATAGAATGGGGATTGCGAGTGTTTGTAGCGAAACTCGCCAAGAGTTTCGGTGTTCAGCGTCACCAGCCGAAAGTCTTGGCGACTTTCAAAACTGAAAACTGAAAACTGAAAACTGAAAGCTGAAAGCTGAAAGCTGAAAGCTGTAACAATTATGCCCTGCAAGGAACAAACGCGCCTTTTTCTCCCGACGCTTGCGGTGAGCGTATTGCTCTTATGTCTGGGTGGTCTTGCCGCCTGGTATTTGTACCAATCGCAGCGGATGGGACTGGCGTTACTACTGTTCGGTGTGTCAGGTGCTGTGGCGGGATTGCTGGCGGGTTTCGGCGTCGCACGTGCTGTTCAGCGCCGGTTGCTCGAAAGCCAACGAGCAACGACCCGATCCGAGCAATTGGCCACACTCGGACGCGTCGCCGCGGCCTTGGCGCACGAGCTGCGCAATCCGCTGACGTCCATGCGGATCATCGTCCAATCCGCCTCAACCAACGACAACCAAGTTTCGCTCGATGTGATGGATTTCTCGATCCTGGAACAGGAGATCGAGCGGCTCGACGTTTCGATTCAGACCTTCCTTGATTACGCCAGACCGCCACGGCCTGAGAAACGTCCGTGCATCGTACAATCGCTCGTGCGGCAGACCGTTTCGCTCGTCGAGCGTCGGGCGGCACAGATGGGCGTAGAAATTCGGTCTGACCTGCCGGCCGACCCGATCGAAATCGAAGCCGATCCAGGGCTGATGAAACAAGTCATTCTGAACCTCTTGATTAATGCCCTGGACGCCTCGCCGAGCGGAGGAGCGGTGACGTTACGATCCAGGGTGGCTTCATTGGAGAATCGCCAAGCGACCGATTCCAATCTTTCACACGGTCGAGAACTGGTGGAGATCGAGATTGCCGACGGCGGCGGCGGCTTGCCGGCAGACTTGGGCAATCGGATCTTCGAAGCGTTCGTCAGCACCAAAGAGACCGGAACGGGATTGGGATTGGCCATTTGCAAGCGTATCATCGAGGACCACGGCGGCACAATTGATGCTCGCAACACGCCCGACGCTGGCGCGGTCATTACCGTGCGGCTACCGAACGTTCAACAGCAGCCTGTTCCCAGCATCGGTACGACAATCGGCCATTGAGTCGGAGAGCCCTCATGCCAACCTTATTGATCGTTGATGACGAACCGAATGTACTTTACCTTCTGGAGAAGAATCTGCGTTCCGATACTATCGAAGTGGTCACAGCGGAAACGGCCAAGCACGGCATCGAATTGGTCAAAAAGCACAAACCGGATGCCGTTGTGCTCGACGTGCGGCTCCCCGACATGTCGGGATTGGACGCGTTTAACGACATGCGCGATATCGACTCGCGTCTTCCGGTCATTGTCATCACGGCGCACGCGACCACCGAAACTGCCATCGAAGCCATGAAACGAGGTGCCTTTGAGTATCTTCTCAAACCCCTTGATCTTCACGAATTGCGCAGCGCCGTTGCCAGTGCCTTGGAGCTGAGCCGCGTACCCGCAGTTTTCGATCAATCGGAAACGGGTGATACGGCCGGCGCGGACCGAATCGTCGGCCTGTCGCCGGCTATGCAGCAGGTTTACAAAGACATCGGCCGAGTGGCTTCGCAAGATGTGAACGTGCTCGTGCTTGGTGAGAGTGGCACCGGCAAAGAGCTAGTGGCCCGCGCCATCTATCAGCATAGCACTCGCACCAAGAAACCGTTTCTGGCCATCAATTGTGCTGCCATCCCCGAACCGCTGCTGGAAAGCGAATTGTTCGGTCACGAGAAAGGAGCATTCACCGGCGCGGATCGGCGTCGCATCGGGAAGTTCGAACAGGCTCATCATGGAACGATCTTCCTGGACGAGATTGGCGACATGACGATGGCCACACAAGCCAAGATCCTAAGGTTGCTGCAAGACGGCCGTTTCGAGCGCGTGGGCGGCAATGAAACGATCGAAACCGATGTGCGGGTCATCGCGGCAACGAACCACAATCTGCAGGAAACGATCTCGGAAGGACATTTTCGCGAGGACTTATACTATCGGCTTAGCGTGTTCACGCTCCATTTGCCACCACTGCGCGATCGCATGGACGATCTGCCGTTGTTGGTCGAATATTTCGTGAAACGATTTGGTACTCAATTGAACAAGCACGTCGCTTCCGTGCCTCCGGAAGCCATGAAGCTGCTCGCGCGATACGCGTGGCCTGGCAACGTACGCGAACTGCAAAGCGCCATAAAGTACGCAATTGTGCAAATGACGAGCGACGTGCTCTTGCCGATCTGCCTGCCGGGAGGCATTCGAGGAGCCGCCCGAGAGAATCCACCTGCGAGTGGCTACCCGTCGGCCCTGCAAATGGACATTGCCGAAATGGTGAATCATCTGGCCGGGAGTGGCCACGAAAACATCTATCGAGAAATCCACAACGTCATCGATCTGCCCATGTTCGAGGAGATTATGCGTCGCGTGGATGGGAATCAAGTGTTAGCCAGTCGTCTCTTGGGAATCTCTCGCACAACCTTACGAAACAAACTCGAATCTTTGGGATTGGACAGCGATCATGGCGAGCCGCCGAACGCAAACTCTTAACAGCGGTGAGCAGCGACTGAATGCAGCCGGAACTTTCCCTCCTCTGCCACTCAGCCTTGTGAAAAATGCGGGCTCGAACGAATTTCTCTATGAATGCGCAACAAGGATCTACTTTGTCGCTCATCCGATGCGCAGCTGTCCACAATTGGGTAGCAGGTCAAGCCGAGCATCGTGTCGTCGAAATCGAGTATCCCACAAGCGTCGAGTATGACGCTCCGTTGGAAACGGTCTTACAACCTTCGTCATTGGACCGAATTGGATTAGATTTCCGCGAGCAGCGTATCGTTGAGGCTCTCAATTCACGGATGGTGGTGACATTGATCGCACGCATGAAAAGGTGACAGGCACCAAATTTGACGGGCGCATGAAAAGGTGACAGGCACCAAATTTGACGGGAGGTGAGAAAGGTGTCAGGTGAGAAAGGTGTCAGGAACCGTTTATTGACACTGGCGACCATCTCCGCTAATCTTTGGGCATGGGACGACCGAAACGAGTAGCGGATGGTGGGTTGGTTTACCATGTGTTGAACCGTTCGAACGCCAAGATGCCGATCTTCGAAAAGGATGGCGACTACGAGGCTTTCGAGCGAGTTCTGGGAGAGGCGGTGGCAAGAACCGAGACACGGTTGCTGGCGTATTGCGTGCTACGGACCCACTGGCACTTGGTCGTCTGGCCTCGCGAAGACGGCGAACTCTCCCGCTTCACCGGTTGGCTGACCTTGACGCACACGCAACGCTGGCACGCTCATCGTCACAGTACGGGGACGGGGCACGTTTACCAAGGCCGCTTCAAGTCGTTTCCCGTCCAAGAGGATGACACTTCCATACGGTTTGTCGGTACGTGGAGCGAAACGCTTTACGAGCGAATCTAGTCGCCCGCGCCGAGGACTGGCGTTGGAACAGCCTTTATCGTTGGAAGCATGGCACGGCGCAAGAGAAATCGCTCTTATCTTCTTGGCCACTTCCCCGTCGCCCGGGGTGGATCGATCATGTGAACACACCGCAGACGGACGCCGAGTTGGGAGCGCTCCGTCGCAGCGTTGAACGCGGTTGTCCCTATGGCGACGCGACGTGGTGCGAGAAGATGGTTAAGCAACTTGGCCTGGAGAGCACGCTTCGCCCTCACGGCAGACCGAAGAAACAAAACAACGGTTCCTGACAGCTTTTCTCACCCCTTTTCTCACCCCAACGGTTCCTGACACCTTTTCTCACCGAAGAGTCGATTCACGAGTTGTATCACGACGTCAACGCGCAGCGCGCCGGCCCGACGGAGCGGGCC
>CAUJKL010000874.1 GCA_963204995.1 Planctomycetota bacterium
CGATCCGGGGCGTTAATCTCCGCAGAACATGCGATGGAACAAGGAAGAGAAGTCTTCGCCGTTCCAGGTCGCGTTGACAGTCGCACGTCGCATGGCTGCCATCGGTTGCTGCGCGAGGGTGCGAAGCTGGTGGAAAGGGTCGATGATGTGCTGGAAGAACTCGGACCGTTGTTCGCCTCGACTCCCAGCGCCGACGGCCGCGAAGTCCGCCATCCGGCCGAGTTGCAATTGAACGATCAAGAACAAGCAGTGCTCGACGCGATCCAACAGGAATCGACCAGCATCGACCAAGTCGTCACTGCCAGCGGATTGCCTATTCATCGCGTGTTGTCCACAATCAGTGTCTTGGAGATGCGACGCCTTGTTCGACGAATTAGCGGCAATCAAGTCAGTCGGTACTGAATCATGCGAGTTGGAATTTTCGCCGATACTCACGATCATCTCGAAAACATTCGCCGGGCGGTGGCTGAGTTCAACCGACGCGAGTGCGAGATCGTGTTGTTTGCCGGCGACTTGGTATCGACCTTCGCGATCCCACCGCTTCGTAAGTTGAATTGCCGGATGATCGCTAGTTTCGGCGACAACGAAGGCAATAAAGTCGGCATTCGCGGCGGCATGCAGATCATCGGCGAGATCGGCGAGCCGCCCTTTTGCTTTCGGCTGGCCGACGGCAAACGAGTGCTACTCACCCATCAACGCGAACTGCTCCGCGAGCCAGTCGATGGCGTCGATATCATTGTCTATGCCCATACTCACAAGCCGAGAATCCATCGTGACGAAGCCGGTCGACTGTGGATCAATCCTGGCGAGACCAGTGGTTGGACGTATGGAAAACCCTCCGTCGTCATGTTGGACACCGAACTGATGACCGCCGAGATCATCTGGCTCACCGAGCTTGCCGCACCGTAGAACATGAGGATCGTCCAGGAAATAGCTCCGAGGCTGTGATTTTATTGGGTGGGATAGGCTTCTAGCCTGTCAGAAATACGGGGAAAATGACAGGCTGGAAGCCTATCCCACGATTTTTTCACAACCTCTCCGTGAAACGAGGTGGCTGGGACTGAGTCCGCGAAGCCCCGGCTTACCATGAACTCCAATCAGCCGTGGCGTCGAAGACTCCGCCACAGCCACCCGCCTGTTTCAAGATTCGGAAGTTATTTCCTGGACGACCCTTACTGACGTAAGCTCCGAAACAGAATCTGCAAAAGGGCATAAACGTGAGAGCCAAGCAACTCGTTGTCGTCGGTGGACCGAACGGCGCTGGCAAGACTACGTTTGCCGAACGGTATGCTTCCGTACACGAGTCGCTCTATTTGGCCGCCGACAAGATCGCATTTGAACTTTCTCCGAACGATCCGACCTCGGCGCGTATCGAAGCAGCGGCTCAGTTTGTCACGCAGTTTCGGACGGCGTTAGACGAATCGGACTCGCTCGTTGTGGAATCAACGCTATCCGGCAAGACATTTCGCCACTGGATTCGAGACGCTAAGGACCGAGGGTTTTCGATCGCGTTACTGTTTGTGTTTCTGGAATCGGCAGATGTCGCCGTTGACCGAGTATCAGAGCGTCGACAAAAAGGTGGCCACGATGTACCTGAGCCCGATATCCGCCGCCGTTTCGGTCGTAGTCTCGTGAATTTCTGGGATATCTACCGTCCACTTTGCGATCATTGGTTGCTAACAGACAATTCTGCAAGGGTGCCTGTTGAAGTGGCGATCGGGACGGCCGATACTATATCCATACGTGCCAGCGACCACTTTCGAGTGTTTCAAGAACTACTAGGCGGCTTCAGAAATGGCTAGTTCGATCACGAATGTTGAAACGTACTGGAAGACCGATGAGTTAATGGATATTTTCCGGTCGGCGGTCAGGGAGGCTCAAGACCAAAGCCGCCGCCAGGGCGTTCCGAATGTGTACTACTTCGACGGCGAGCGTTATTTCGAACTTCCATCGGGCGAGATGACTCAGAGCCTCGCTGACAACGCGACGGGAGAAATCGAGTAAGTATCAGGGCTCTTGTCGGCTGGGTTTCATTTGACAGCCATTTTCAAAACTCGCCACCGATGAAGGATATCTAGTGACTAGCCCTGGGATCGCGTCGAGGATGTATTGGGTCGCGGGAATTGACGAACTGCTGCCGACGAGTCGCCAGGCAGTTGCACACGACGTCGATTCGGGCAGCGTGAATGTCTGTGGGAAGCCGAGTTGCCGCAACATCTCGGCAGGCGAGAAATAACGCAAGCCACTGGCATCTCGCAAGTACGAACCGGTCTTGTTCACGGACCTGCCGTAATCGGACGTGAAGCAAGACGAAACAGCATTCGCAGCATTCGCATCGACGACGTGCATCGTGTTGCGGTGCATGGCAAGCAATTCTGGCGCGATGACAAGCTCGTTGTGCGGGATGTCGTCGAGTGTGTCACGAAGGGAGAACTGCTGCGTTGCGTTCTTTGGCTTCCATGCTTGAAGCGCCTCGCGACCGGCGACGACATAATAGCGACGTCGTTGGTTCGGCAGGCCCAAGTCCGTCGGGCAGAGTAGCGTTTCCTGGCACTGATAGCCGAATGCTGCCAGCGTTTCCAGCAACAACTGCCGCGTCAACGACTTATCGAAGTTCAGTACGCATTCCAATGCGATGTAACGAGGCTTGATGATCCGCACTTGTTCGAACACGTGCAGCAGGCCTTTCGAACGCGGGTCGTCGATCTCTCGTCGGAGCCCCGCCGATACGTAAGGCAAGACCGGCGGCGACATCCACCACACGTCGGCCGCACACGCTCGAAACCATTCCGTCGGCAGCGACTCCACGGGTTGCTCGCAAGTAGGATGTTCGAAGTTGTGTCGATAGACGTCGAGAGCTTCCTGATGCGACTCGACGGCCGCCACGACATCCGCCCGCGAGCCAATCGCAGCGGCACAGCCTCCGATACCGGCGAACAACTCCAACACTCGTAGCCGCTGCGCCATTACGCCCGCCCAGCAAACGACTCACGCAGCATCGCAAGACTTTTTGGAATGCCGGTGAGCGGATCTTCGCGCCCTTCGAACTCAAGAGATACATAGCCGCGATATTTGTGTTCACGCAACATCTTCGCGATTCGCGGATAGTCGAGATCCAACTCGTACCACAACCCGCCCCCGTAATATGTCTTGGCCTGCACGAGGACCGCTTTGTCCGCGAGTTGCTCCAACCGGTCGTAAGGGTCTTCCAGAAAGTTGCCGGTGTCCATCGTGACTTGCAGCCACGGAGAATCGATTGCATTGACGACTCGCATCACGCCCTCCGGCGTGCGGCCAAGTCCCCAGTGATTTTCCAATCCCATCAGCACACCGCAGCGTTCGGCAGCAGGCAAACATTTTTCCAAGCTATCGATCACCCAGCCGAAGCCGTCTTCGTCGGTATAACCTTCGCGTGGACTTTCGATGCCACGATTCTTCATCAGCTCATCAAAATCCTTGCTCGTGCCCCATGTCCCAGTATTCACTCGCATTGTCGGGATACCGAGCTGGTACGCGAGTTCGATGCAGTGAATCGTGTGGTCGATATTCTTTTGTCGCACGGCCTCGTCGGGCGAGAGGAATCCTTGATGGGTCGAGAAACCGCATAAGTCGACGCCGTTCACGAACGCCGCCCGCTTGAGCTTTTGCAGGTAGGTGTTTTCTTCGCTCTCCATCTGGCGGTGCAAGATTTCGACGCCGTCAAAGCCCATCTCGGCCGATCGATTGATGCAGGCTTCGACGTCTCGCAGATCTTGATGCTTGAACTGCCAGAAGGAATAGGTCGATACGGCGATACGATTGCGGCGTGCTGTCGTGGCTTCCTCTTCAGCCGCATTCGTCGCCAGCGCAGCCGCTCCGATCGCAGCGGCACATAAGGCTTCCCGTCGATTCAGCATCTCTCGTCTCCTTGCATCCAAAATGTAGCCATCACGCTCCGCCGTGATGAGCCTATTTGCAACGGCTACCAATACACAGGAGCCCTCTCGCTTCGAACAGCGTCTAACAGGCTCATCACGGCGGAGCGTGATGGCTACTTTAACCGACGCGGAGATGTCCGGCCATGACCGACATGCTACAATCGCGACCGCTTCTTGTCCTCGAATTCGATTGCGAAGTGAAATGAACCATAACGAATCGGCTGGCCCCACGACGCTCGAGCAACTTGACGACTGGCTGAGCACGCCTGATGAACGGGTCGTGCAAACTTTGAGCGACTTGGACGGTGACCTTATCGTCTTGGGCGTGGGTGGGAAGATGGGCCCGACGCTGGCGCGAATGGCGAAGCGTGGATCGGACCAGGCAGGCGTTAAGCGTCGAGTCATCGGAGTATCACGGTTCTCGTCCGATGAATCGCGAAAGCAACTGGAAGCTTGGGGGATCGAGACGATCACTTGCGACTTGCTGGACGAAGATGCAGTGCGGCGTTTGCCCGATGCTCCCAACGTTGTGTACATGGCGGGTTTCAAATTCGGTGCAACGGCGAACCCGTCGTTGACCTGGGCGATGAATTGCTACTTGCCAGCGATTGTCGCTCGCCGCTTTCGCGACAGTCGGATGGCCGCGTTCTCGTCCGGCAACGTCTACGGCACTGTCGCGGTCGATTCTGGTGGCTCATGCGAAACCGATCCGTTGAATCCAATCGGCGAATACGCCATGACCATCCTTGGCCGCGAGCGGATGTTCGATCACTTCAGTCGCACCCTGGGAGCGCCGATTAGCCTATTGCGATTGAACTATGCGACGGAGTTGCGATACGGCGTGCTCGTCGATCTGGCACAGCAGGTCTTCGCAGGAACTCCGATCGACGTGACGATGGGTTATGTAAACGTGATCTGGCAGCGAGATGCCAACGCGATGGCGATCAATTCGCTCGCTCACACTTCCACGCCACCTCGAATCCTGAACATCGCCGGTTCCGAGATCCTGCGTGTTCGCGAAGTTTGCAGCAAGTTGGCTCGTTTGATGAATAAGGAAGTCACGTTCACCGGCGAAGAAGCTCCCGACGCTTTGTTGAACAACGCACAACACAGCTGCACTTTGTTAGGCCAGCCGACGACGACGAGCGAGGAAATGATTCGCTGGACAGCCGAGTGGGTGATGCGAGGTGGGGCGTCTCTCGGCAAGGCGACACACTTTGAAAGCCGAAGCGGCAGTTTTTAGAATCGATGACAACCCAAGTACGTCAGGCTTTCCAGCCTGACAGTCAGCCTGGAAAGGCTAACGTACACCATGCCCCAAGGCCCCACGCGTGTTCGATATCTGGTAGTCGCTGCGGCTTTCTTGATGTCAGCGTTATTGTATTTGGATCGCTTTTGCATCTCGATCGCGGAAGTCTACATTCAACAGGATCTGGGGCTGACCGACGAGCAAGTCGGTTGGATGCTGAGCGCGTTCTTTTGGACGTATGCTCTGGGGCAAGTCCCTGCCGGTTGGCTGACGGATCGCTTCGGCTCGCGGCTCATGCTCACGGTTTACATCCTCGCTTGGTCGCTACTGACGGGCCTGACAGGAGCTGCGGGAGTTTTCGGCGCGTTGCTGTTATTGCGATTCGGGTTTGGCTTTGCACAATCGGGCGCTTATCCCACGGCGGCGAGCATCATCAGCAAATGGATGCCGCTGCAAGCTCGTGGTCGAGCGAGCGGGATCATTGCTGTCGGCGGGCGTGTCGGCGGCTTTCTCGCCTTGTCCGCCACGGGATACGTGCTGATTTGGCTGACGCCCATCTCGACACCAACGAAACTTAGCAGTTCCGACATCCTGGACAGCTCGCGGCTGTCGATCGAACTGACAGAACGATCCGATCCGGTCAAGGCCGAAGAGTTGGTTCGCGAGCGGTGTTTATCCGCGTTTGCGAGTACGACGCAAGAACGCATCAGAAACTACGCGGAATCATACGGTGATGATCGGGCTTCGCCTCAGCCGCTCTCGCCTGAAGAAACCGCCTCGCTCACGGAAGGGTTAAACAACATCATCGAGCGACCGGGGTTTTTCACGGCCGCTGAGTTGAAGGGTGTTTCGCTCGAGAAGGAAGCGTCGCGATTGCTTGGCACGACCGCGAGTGAACTCACCGCACAGCAATCGCAGCGGCTCAACCGTCTCGTACTTGAGGGGCTGTTTCGCAAGAGCATCAAGAAGCTGTATGTTGCCGGTTGGCGTCCGATGATGTTCGTCTACGGTTCACTCGGGCTATTTGTTGCGGGACTGGTATGGTGGAGTTGCAGAAATCTTCCCTCAAGGCATCCGTGGTGTAATGCAGAGGAAGTCGCCTTAATCCGTGGCGATCGCTCCACCGCATCCGCCGAAGAGAAAAAACTGGGTGGCGTTCCGATCATAGAACTACTTTGCAGCCGCAGCATGTGGTTGTGTTGCGCCTCGCAATGGTTCACAAATATTGGTTGGGTATTTCTGATGACATGGGCACCGCGATACTTCCTCAGCGTCCACAAAGTTTCCGTGGAAGAGCTCGCCGTGATGGTCGCCATTCCGCCCTTGGTCGGTTGGGCGGGGATGTTATCCGGTGGCGGAGTCACTGACGCACTGGTCAATCGGATCGGACTTCGCTGGGGCCGCGGCTTGCCAATGTCGCTGTCTCGCTTCGTGGCGATGGCGGCCTACCTTGCGGTGTGGGCCGCGCCTTCACCTTGGTTCGCCGTGACGATGTTTTCGATCGTCGCGTTCTCGACCGATTTCGGCACGCCTTCCGTGTGGGCATATATGCAAGACGCCGGTGGACGGCATGTCGGCTCGATCCTCGGCTGGGGGAACATGTGGGGAAACCTTGGTGCCGCCGTCACTCCTCCACTCTTGATCTGGATCGTCGGCGAGGCAGAGCGTTGGGATCTCGCGTTCTTGACCTGTGCCACAGCGTTTCTATTGTCGGGTCTGGCGGCTGCCGGGATCAACGCCACGATTCCGATCGTCCGCGACGATGAGGCAAGCTGTGCGCGTGATGAGGATTCATCGATTTAATTCGGCACAATCGACCGACGTCTCGAATCATCAAGAAAGCCACGCGTTCAATTCGCCCGTTCTTTGCACGATCTGGTAGAATAGCTAGTGCCTTGTCACAGCTAAGATCGGGTGCCACTGGCTCTGCCAGTGCTCTCTGGACAACAAAGAACAATGACTGCACTGGCAGAGCCTGTGGCACGCAACCCAAACACAAATATTGACAAAGCACTAGGGCGTCAAAGCTTGTTTGCCTGCTCGCGCCCAGAGCCAGTACCATGAGGAGCGCCACGTGGGATCACTGCCAGCCCTGTTGTTTGTCGCGTCGATTTCGCTCGCGCAGGCCGCTCCTTCACCGCAACCGACGATCGCTCCCGAAGCCATCGCAGTCGCGGTGAAGCAGCTAGGGGCTAGCGACTTTGAAGTTCGGCAACGTGCGACCGCGTTTTTATGGCAAGCCGGTCGAGTTACTGAACCCGCATTGCAACGTGCGAGAGAAAGCAAGGATGCGGAAGTTCGAATCCGGGCGCAGTCGATTCTCGATGACTTCCGCTACGGCGTCTTTGCCGATACCCCGGAAGAAGTCGCCGCGCTCGTGCGACGGTATCGCCGGGAAGGTGCCAGAACCCGCGAGCTCTTGTGGCCACAGCTCCTCGGCCAAGCATCGATCGAAACACTCGTCGCGGTTACGGCTCATGAACCGAACGGCGACCGACGCCGACAAGTTCTGGAACGCCTCGAACGTGAAGGTGACGTCGAGTATGCGGTTACTCTGGCCGAAAAGTGGAGTAGTGAAGATGGCTCGCCCGAGGAGCTGGCACGACTTGACGACTTCGTTCGGCGACAAGTGCCGTACTTCTTGGCCAAGCGGGAATATGTAAGAGCCGAATCGTTGCTCAAACAGTCCGCGACGGACGGTGCTGGAATTCGCAATTGGGCGGCATACTTGTACTTGCGAGGCCAGCTGGACGCCGAGATCGAGCAACTGCAACGTCAAGTTTTGCTCGAGACAAACGGTTCCGAAAGCCTCGTTCAAATGCAGATCAAGCTTGTTCACATGCTTCGTGTGAAGGGCGACGAGGACGAGGCGTTGGCAGTGGCCAGGCAGCTGCCGGCGAAAGAAGATTCCTTGTTGAGAGGATTGTTGTTCGACCAACGAGCTTGGAGCGAACTCGCCACGCGACAACAAGACGTTCTTGCTGTCGATCCCAACGACCTTGAAGCTTTGGGGTTCGCCGCCGCGTATAACCGACTGGCGGGTAACAAGAAGGAATTCGAGAAGCATATCGCTATCATCAAAGAACGCGCCGAGAAACTCTTCGGCGGCGACAAGCTCGCACATTGCCGGGAGGCGCTGTACTTAAACGGCTTCACCGACGAAGCGGTGCGGTTGCTGGCCCGCGAAGACCCCACCGACGCGTTCCAAGTACAGATCATGCGAAGCCAATATGCCGATGCGTTCGAAGCGACAGGGATGGGCACGACTCGCCAGTCGCGTGATACGTGGCTGGCCGAAGTGCTCTTGAAGCCGGATCGTTCAACAACTTGGTATAACAATTTCCGAATTGCGACGCAGCTCGCACAAGTTCTCGCGACGGTCGGCGAGAAACAAGAGTCGGTCGAAATGTTCGATCAGCTCGCGAATTCCATCAAGAGCAATAGCGAAGGCGTACAGCTGAGGCAGATCGCCGAAGCGGAGTTGCGGGCGAAGATGGTTGATGAAGCCTTCGAACATGCTGCTCAGGCTTTTGACAAGGATCGTAATGCGGCTTCGATCACGCTGTTGTTTGCGAATCATCCTACCTCTGCCAAGACCTGGTGGGACATCTATGTCGCGTTGGAGCCGAACGACACAACAGGGCAACGCTTGGCGCGCGTTCGCAAGTTGTTCTATCAGCAGAAGAACCACGCCGACGTAATCACTCAAATCTCGGAGACACACGCACGCATTCTCGCACTCGATGCGAACAACGTGTCGCGGACAAAGTGGTTGCAGGCGATCGGCGAGACTTATGCGATGCATCAGGATTCCGAACATGCGCGGCAGTGTTTCGAGTCGATTGCCGAAGAACACGGTCCGGCGGCGATTCGACTGGCCGATATGCTGGCCAAGCAGGAAGAATGGATTGCGGCGTCGAATTGGTATCAATCGGCCTGGCAACAAGATCACCAACCTTTCACGCTCTATATGTATGGCGAAATGCTGAGCAAGGCGGGTGCCGATGATGTCGGCAACGAATCAAAGCAGTTGGCTCGGCTCATCCCGTTGGCTGGAGCATCGCGCTACGACGCACTCGCGTCGCCCTTGGCTCAGAGAGGCCTCGCTGATGTCGCGCAACAGGAGTGCGAGTTACTGCGCCGCTGTTCGACGTGGTCCGATTTGCAAATGTTCCACGCGATTGCAGCACTCAGCCAAGCTGCTGCCGCTGACGATCCATTGCGAGCCGCAGCGTATTCCGAGCAGCGCATGCTCAACTGTCTACAGGAACTGTGGCACTTCACGGATCAGAGCAGCTATGTCCGCATTCCCTTGGAAGTTCACCGCGATCGAGCGAAAGGCCTGCTGAAGCAACATCAGCTCTTCGAGGCGGTTGATGAGTTGCGGATGTGCCAGCAGATCTGGCGCGGCGATCTCAATATCCCGGAGAACTTTGTGCCGCAACTCGATGAAGCTGGGCTAACGGTTGCCGCTGACGAACTGTTCAACCAAGCCTATGAATTGATCGACGAAACCTGCACGATCTTTCCGAACAGTGCCTTGCATCACAACAACGCTGCCTGGCTCGCCGCAAAATGTCAGCGACGCTTGGACGACGCACTCGTGCATGTCAATCGAGCCATCGAGCTAGTCCCCAACGACGCTCAATACATCGACACGCAAGGCGAGGTGTACTTTCAGCAGGGCCAGACAGATCTGGCGATTGCTTGTGCGAAGATATGTGTCGAGTTGGAACCGAATACCGCGTTCTACAAAGAACAGTTGACGAGGTTTCAAGCGGCGCGACAGCAACCGGAATAGAGGCGGCAAGGGGTCGGGAGTCTTTTTCGGCGGTAGTGTTTTAAAAAGAACAAGCCAAAGGCCGAAAAAGACTACCGACCCCGATCGCTCC
>CAUJKL010000875.1 GCA_963204995.1 Planctomycetota bacterium
CGAGAAAGCGGTGAGCCTCGCGACCGACGTCAGTGCCTTCATCGATACGGCCGGAAAGGATGCACCGGTTCGGCGTGAGCGGTTGAAACTCGTGATCATGTTCGCAGTCGAGTTCTATCGCGAGCTAATACGGCAATCGAGCGGCATGTCGGCGGTCGGCGACTCATCGCTCGTAAGTGCCGTCGAGAAAGTGGCGCGGACTCGCCAAATCGATGTGGAAGCAACCGCGGCATGCGTCGAGCGATGCCTAGACGCGCAGGCTCAAGTCGACGCCAACGCAAATCAGGCGACGTTGATCGAATGTTGGATCGACGACTTAGCCCGGCTGTTCGAATGTGTCGCAACAACCGCCTGAGTCTGAAGCGGATTCATTCAAGAGTGCGACTGGTGAGGCGCGCCGCTTCCGCTTTAGGTCGCCACCATTGCCCTGATTCCGCCTCCTGTTTCGAGTACAGAATGGGTGACGCACCGACCTGCAAGGCCGATATCCCTTCACCTTCCCTCGAAGAAACGTCATTCGGTTCATTGATAAGAGTGACATCCTTCGCGATCGCAACCCCACTCGCCAAACAACCCATCCACGCGGCGAAGCGAAGCACCTAACCGCCGCGTGAACGAAGACGGTCTTGCAACTTGGACAACTGCCCAGAAAGCGATGCCGTAGGTTGCTGAAGTAACTCGTCAAGGCTCGTTTCTGAATCGCCAAGCAACTGTTGTAGAAGTTGAATCTTGCCCGCCAAAGAACCTTCCTCACGACATCGACGAGCCACCAAGTCGTGGGTTCCACGAATTCACAATTCGCGCGAGATGGAATGGCAAGAAATAAAACGGCCCGTGGAGGAGGGGCAGAATCCTCGACGGGCCTATCTCGGAAAGGTGGGGCAGAAACCTAACCAAGCTGCCCCAATTGTAACAACAAGCGAATCGTGAAAACAAGCGGGTGAGCCGCAAATTTTCAGAAAAATTCGTGCCCATGAATTCATAGCACCGAAGCGGGGGATACGTTGCAGAGATCTCTGGAAAAACGGCCTCTTCTCATCGCAATGAGGCTGCATTCGAATCCCATTGGCCAGACTCCGCGAACGAGATTATTCGCGGAATGATCGCACGTATCGCTCGCGAGCGGTGACTCAAGACTGTCTTTACGCTGCTGCCGAGCTCACCGAACGTGCGATGATATTCAGGGATCTCGAAGAGCGGATCGTAACCGAAACCGGCACAACCACTCGGCTCAAACAAGATTCGTCCGCGACAGTAGTCTTCTGATTCCGCACACACGTTACCGTGAGGATCGGACAATGCGGCGTGGCAGACGTAATGGGCAGTTCGCTGATGGAGTGGAACATCGGCGAGCAGTTCGAGAAGTTTTGCGTTGTTCGTCGCATCGGTCGCGCCTGGCCCCGAAAACCGTGCGGAGTAGACGCCCGGTCCGCCGTCGAGTGCGTCGACCGCCAAGCCGCTGTCTTCTCCCAGCACCCAACAGCCGAGATGCCGCGCTTGTACCGTGGCCTTTAACGCCGCGTTCTCGGCGAAAGTCGTTCCAGTTTCCTCGACTTCGATGGCATCGGAAAAATCGGCCAAGGTGCGCAGCACAAACCCAAAGGGAACGAGCAGTTCCGCAAGCTCGATTCCCTTTTTTTTGTTGTGTGTTCCGAGAACCAGCAGTCGCTCGTTCGGCACCGTGTTTCCCTCCGCCTGTTTTGTCACGGAGAGCATACCACGAGCAAGATGTTCCGGTCAGATGGGGCGGAGCCGGTTCGTCGGTTAACGCGACGAGCCGCGAACGTAATCTGCGGCAATGGACCGACGCGGGACTTCGACGGGCATGGGCTGAATGTCGAATGCGATGCCGTCCAGGGTGCGAGGCTGGAGTCCGAGCGAACCACCACCTGGTAGCTCGCGGCGGCTAGCTCCATACATCTGCATGATCTTGTGAACGGTGGGGTGGATTTCGATCTTGCCGTCCACTCGTGGTTCACCGACAGAATCGAAGCTCCCGACCGCGACGATGCTCTCGGTACGATCATGGAACTCATAAGCATCGACGCCACGCGAGCGGAGTGCAACGGTCAGTCGGTGTGCTTTGTCCGCCGCGATGTCCAGTTTGTCGGTGACCTGGCCCGATAGTTCGAGTTCCTCGATCTCTTTGCTGTTCATCGTATTCTTGCCGGCAAACGAAGCGACTTTTACGGTGTAGCGGCCGGGGTTATTAAGCAAGCTGAATTCGACGCGGCTATTGAGTTCAACGACAAATTCGTCGAGGCCGCCTGGCGCGAAGAATTCCTCTGGAAGATGAGGATTTCGGGTGACGAACGCGTTTCCCATCGGACCTTTCTTTCGCTTGGCAGCGTCGCCGTTCATGCGGCGCTGTAGCTCACGGAAGCCGGCGAATCGCTGCGTGGACGACTCTCGCTTCTCAAGATCAAGACAGGCGGGGCGAGCGTACTTCACTTTTTCAAGTATCTTCTGAAGTTGTGGATCTTCCGCGGTCGCGAAGTCGCCCACGAGCACCGCATAGGCGTCGACCTTTCCCCCTTGGGCGTTCTTCATCTTGGCAGGGAGTCCGGTATAACGATCGATCGACTTCCCTTCAACCGTTTCAGAGTAGTCGAATTTCTTCAGGTCGACATACGCCGGGAGATTGAAGTCCTTCCGCAGTTCTAGCACGAGTTCGTGAGCTTGCTTGTCGGCACCGATCCCCGCGAAATTTGCCGCAAGTATCAACCAGGGCCCGTGCTCTTCCGTTAACTCGTACCGCGTCGCTGGGTTGGCATCGACGCTCTTGCGAAACGGAATGAAGGACGTCCAACCGGTCTCCGCACAGGACGTCGTGAGATCGGCCATGACGGACAATGCGACCACGAAAGTGCAGGCTATTCTAAGTCTCATGAGCTTTTCCCCGAACCGCAGTAATGCGCACGATGTTCTCGCAATTAAGTGCGCCCAACAGGCATGTGAGAAGCAGACGAACGTCGACGAGAAGTGATCGCGACGCTAGGCGTGTCGCAACAGGGCGGGAACTTAACAGAACGCCGACTCGGAGGCCAGATGAAACCGGCTAAAGTTGCCGATTCGGTTTGCTAGCGAACGAAACGCAGCAAGGCGTAACGCTTCTTACCGCTGCGCAACACCATGACGGTCTCGCTGGCGAGATCGTTCGTTGTCAACCCTGCGTCCACGTCATCGACACGCCGGTTGTTCACATACGCTCCGCCTTGTTGAACCGTTCGGCGTGCTTCGCCTTTGGATTTTGCGAGACCCGCTTCGACCAAGGCGTCTAATACACCTAGTCCTTCACCTTCAAGCCGTGAAAATGGCATCTCGGTGCTTGGCACATCGGGAAAAATGTCGACGAGCTGTGCATCGCTAAAGCCACTGATCTCGGCACCGAAGAAGATGTCGGTTGCCCGTCGTGCGGCGGCCAGTCCCGCGTCGCCATGCACCAAACGCGTTAATTCCTCGGCCAGCCGCTTTTGACTGGCTCGTTCATGTGGCGCGGTGGCACGCGATTCGTCGAGCGATCCGATTTCTTCGCACGTCAGTTCCGTCAGATATCGCAGGCAGGGACCGGCATCCGCATCGCCGACGTTGAACCAGTACTGATAGAAAAGATACGCGCTCGTTCGCTCGGGCGACAACCAGACTTTCGTCCCTTCCGCCGTCTTTCCAATCTTCTTGCCTTCGCTATCGACCAGCAGCGGCGAAGTCATTCCGAACACTTGGGCACCTCGCATCCGGCGTGCGAGATCGATCCCAGCGGTGATGTTGCCCCATTGATCGCTGCCCCCGACCTGTAGTTCGCAGCCGTGAGCTTCGTTCAAGTGAACAAAATCGTACGCCTGCAACAACATGTAGCTGAACTCCGTGTAGCTCAACCCCGCATCAGAGCCGAGTCGGCTTTTGACCGAGTCTTTGCCCAACATCACATTCACGGGAAAATTCTTGCCGACGTCACGGAGGAAGTCGAGGTAGCTGAACTTTCGCATCCAGTCGAAGTTATTCACGAGCAGCGCCGAGTTTTCGCCGCAATCGAAGTCGAGAAACTGCCGCATCTGCTTTTCGATGCCAACGACATTGGCGCGGAGCGAATCGACAGACAGCAGGTTTCGCTCTTCGCTCTTGCCGCTCGGGTCGCCGATCATGCCCGTGGCTCCGCCGACCAGCGCGATCGGTCGATGACCGGCCTTTTGAAAGCGACGCAGCAGCATCAGTTGCAGCAGGCTGCCCACGTGCAAGCTGTCAGCTGTCGGGTCAAAACCGATATAGACGGTACGTGACTTGGCGTTCAACCAGCGCGGCAGATTCTGATCGTCGGTCGTCTGGTGAATGAGCCCGCGCCACGTCAGATCGGCAAAGATATCGAAGTTCATAAAGCAGCTGTCAGCAATCAGCGGTCAGCTCTTTGATGAGTCTGTAATTAGAGCCAGAAGCTGACTGCTGATCGCTGACCGCTGATCGCTATCAGTCTTTGGCTCGAATACGATTAACGAGGGAGTAGCGTCTACGGGGCGAACTAGCGTGCAACGGTAAACAGGACGGCGGCATGCTCGTTACCTGCGTCCTCGAAGAGTTGGCGAATTAGCTTAAGCATCGCCCAAGTTTCATCTCCTTCGGTTTCCGTTGGTTGCTTCCCGTAGGAGGCAGGATCCAAGGCCATATACCTTTCGGTAAACTCCGCTCGCTTCAAGTCGTGCATTCCCGCGGCGACGTGGGGAACAATGTCAGGTCGAATCAAGACCGCCTCGAACTCTTTGCCTGCGTGCAAACGCTTCCCACCCAACACACAGTGATCGAGCGGAAAATCTTCGACGTCTTGGTTAAGTGTTCCATCGGTCAGCGAGCGGTGTATGGGATCCCAACTGGTGCCACACTCGAGTACTAAATCGTCTTCAATGTGTTTCGGCGATCTTCGCAATCGTTCTGCGACGGCCCGCACCGCCGCATCGCCTTCTTGCGAAAATAACTCCTTAGCATCCTCTCGCGTTAAGACAATATAGGCACCTTGACCCGCTACACTTTCTACAGACACTTTCGCACCTTTCCAGGTTCTATCAAAGTAAAATGCTGTGTTTTCCCAGTGAATACATGGTATTGAAGCTTAGAATAATCACAAATCCCTATTTCGCCCAGATCAGCTACGAAGGATGAGGTATTAACGCCACAGATCGTCGCCGGCAAAAGGGTGAGCGGGCCCCTGAAGTTTCGGTTTTGGCAGAGCCTTGAGAGCCTGAACGGCGAGGCGAAGATCGTCTTTCGTAGTGATTTTCATGTTTATAGGCGATCCTGGTACGACTTTGACGGAGTGACCGAGCCGCTGAACTAGTTCGGCATCGTCGGTTGCCGGTGCCTGGTCAGTCTGGGCGTAAGCCTCGACAAGCCAATCGCGACGGAACACCTGCGGCGTTTGAGCTTCCCAAATGTTCGCTCGCGGGACAGTCGCTTCGATCGTATTATCCTTGGCGACCCGCTTCAGAGTACTAGAAACCGGAATGCCCAGGATTGCCGCGCCCGTTGCCTGGGCGGCAGTGAAGACGGCGTCAATCCACTCATTCGCAATGCACGGTCGCGCAGCGTCGTGGACCGCCACGAAGTCGATATCGTCGCGGACTTGCGCCAGTGCGTTCCGCACCGAATCCGAACGCTCTGCCCCGCCCTCAACAACGTCGACACCCATGATCGCGACATTTGCGCCGAATCTCATGTGGAAGTCTTCGCGATCTTCTGGTGAGATGATCAGGATCACCTGTTTTACGTCATCGCGATTCAGGAACTTATCCGCGGCGTGGAGCCAGACGGCTCGCTCGCCCAATGCGATGAAAGGCTTCTTATAGTGCTTGTCGTGAAAGCGACTGCTCTTACCGGCGGCCGGCAGGATCACTGCGAAGGTTGCCACAAAACTGTCCTTTTTCAAAAGATATAGCACAGTTTTGATGAATTGGGCCGTAGCGTCAAGCAGCCGATTCGGTGACAGGTTTGCATTGTGAGGTCGTGGGGGGGGCAAAGAACTTGACGAGAGCCAGCGACACGAGGCTAAAGGTCAGGACGCCGGCTCCTGCGCCGAACACATCGGCTGCCCAATCGGCGACCTCGGCATGCCGTCCAGGGACTGCCATTTGAGACAACTCGTCTACACACCCGTACGCGGCGGCGACGGTCAGCGGCAGTAGCAACGTACCGTGCCGTACTCGCAGCGTTGCCAGTGCTGCCGCTAACAGGAACGCCAGCCCCGCATACGCCCCGAAATGCAAAAGTTTGTCGTTGATCATCCCCAAACCTCGACCTCCAAGCGGCAGGTGAGTTCCCACGAAAATCGCCAGCCAGTAGACCCCGAGGGTTCCTAGGGAAACTATTCGAAGCATTTCAGTCCTCAATCGCGGTCATCGTGGAGTGTCGCCCAACGCCTCGTTTACGCGCGGCTCGCGGAAGATTACGGTAAACTCAGTCCGGCACCAAGCCCGATCGTTCCGCTTGGTGTCCCAGCGTGATATCGGCAACTCCCGTACGTACAACATTAGTCCACAGGTCGGTCAAACGCCTAATATATGGAGCTACTCACCATGAGAATTGCGTCGTCGTCGTCTCGCTTTGCCTACACGGCTTGTTTTACTATAGCGATGTTCGTCGCTAGCACCGCCAATTCTGCGGACGAACCGACTTGGAAGTCGCTATTCGACGGCAAATCGCTGGAAGGCTGGAAGATCACGAATTTTGGGGGTGAGGGTGACGTCGAGGTGAAAGACGGCACAATCGTCATGGAGTTTGGATCGTCGCTGACCGGCATCACCTATACCGGTGAGTTTCCCAAAACGAACTACGAGATCAGTTTGGAAGCGATGCGTATGGATGGCAACGACTTCTTCTGCGGCCTGACTTTTCCAGTCGAAGAGTCCTTCTGCAGCTTCATACTCGGCGGCTGGGGTGGTGCCGTGGTCGGGCTTTCGAGCATTGATGGTCATGACGCCTCGGAGAACGAGACGACTCAATACAAGAGATTCGAAAGCGAACAGTGGTACAAGATTCGTTTGCGAGTGACGCCCGAACGTATTCAAGCATGGATCGACGACAAGGTATGGGTCGATCAAGACATCGTCGGCCGGAAGATCAGCACGCGCAGCGAAGTCAACTTGTCGAAGCCGTTTGGTATCTCGGCATACGAGACGCGCTCCGCATTGCGAAAGCTGCAAATTCGCGACTTGCCGAAGTAAGAGGCTTGGGGATGCACGAAACTTATATGCGAATGGCACTGCAACAAGCCGAGACCGCTCGGCTTGAAAACGAAGTGCCGGTCGGAGCGGTGATCGTACACGACGAGCGAGTGATCGCGGCCGCGCATAACCAACGCGAGCAGTTGCGAGATCCGACCGCTCACGCGGAGATGATTGCGATCACACAAGCTGCCGAGTCGCTGGGTAGTTGGCGTCTCGAACGATGCCGGCTGTACGTTACTCTCGAACCTTGCCCGATGTGCGCGGGCGCGATCTTGCAAGCTCGCATTCCCTGCGTCGTGTATGGTGCGACCGATCCGAAAGCAGGAGCCGTCGATTCGTTGTTTCAGCTGCTGCGCGATGAGCGACTCAATCATCGAGCCGAGGTTGTGCCTGGTGTGCTCGCCCAGCCATGCGGAGAGATCTTAACCGCCTTCTTCGCCGAACAACGCCGGATGGGTAAGAAGTAGATCGTAAACATCCGAAGCCTCCGAGGGCTTTGAACGTTTATTCAACTTGGGCTGGAACTACGCAACTCTTCGAATTGGCCGTTCGGTGTCGGGCGAGTCCACGATCTTGATCGAAGCACCGCGAGGTGTCCGTCGTTCCTGGACAAACCCACGTTCGCCAGTGGAAAAGAATTCGTGAAACTCGGCTGCCGGCCCTTCCTTAAACGTATTCTTCAGCACTTCCAGAGTATCGCTCCACAGCAAGCCGCTGCGATAAATGACACGATATGCGGCCTTCAGATCGGCAATCTCAGCCCGTCCAAATCCTGCGCGGCGCATGCCGACGAGGTTAAGTCCCACAATATGATTCGAGATGCCATCCACCATAACGAACGGCGGCACGTCTTGGCTGACATGTGACTGGCCGCCGATCATTGCGAGTCGCCCGACCCGACAGAACTGATGGACACCCGCCGCCCCGCCGAAGTAGGCACCGTCGCCGACCGTGATGTGCCCCGCCAGCATCACGTTATTGACAATGATCGCGTTGTTTCCGATGCAACAGTCGTGAGCGATGTGAGCGTTCACCATGATCATGTTGCCATCGCCGACCTTGGTGCAATTGCTCGGGCTGAGCGCGCGATGGATCGTCACGTATTCGCGAATGCGATTTCCGTTGCCGATCAAGAGCGTTCCGAGTTCGCTGCCAGCGCGGAGATGTTGCGGTATGCCGCCGAGCACTGCTCCTTCGGCGACTTCGTTATTCGCACCCAACGCCGTACCAGACTTAATCGTCACGTGACCTGCCAAACGACAGTTGTCCCCAACCAGGGTATCGTCTTCGACGATCGAAAAAGGGCCAATCGTGACATTGCTGCCAATTTGAGCCGTGGGGCTGACATACGCCGACGGATGAATTTGCGTCACTGCACATCTCCCGTGTAGATCGAGATACTTGTTTGCACTAATCTCATCGTCAGGAAGCGATTCACGAATCCAAGCGTTCTCGACGAGTCGATTTGCTAGCATCTGATGTGCTGCTAACAACAAGGCGAGTGTTGTAACCGCAACCTTTCCATCGGAGCAATATCATCACATCTTGGACTAGTGGGTCGACAGGTTTTTCACTTGAATGGGCGGACGGAAGATTGTTCACAACCTGGAGTTAACCAATGAGCAGCGGACGAACGGTAAAACAAGTTGCATGCGCGGGCACGCTAGCGTTTGCTGCCGTAGTTTTGATCGGAACGAGTCTGGTTGCGGAAACGGCCTACAAAAGCGTGTTGATCGAAGATGTGCCGCACGTATTGCAAAAAACAGACTTTTGCGGCGAAGCGTGCGCTGAAATGTTTCTGAAGAAGCTCGGGCGAACCATTGATCAAGACTTCGTCTTCGACCAATCCGGATTGGACCCCATCGAAGGACGCGGCTGTTTTACTCGCGAACTGGCGACCGCATTGCGACGCGTCGGCTTCGATATCGGTGAAGTGTGGTACTCGGTCGCTGCTGCCGACGCCGAGCGATACTTGGACGCCCACTTCCGCAACTTGCACACCGATTTAGCGATCGGAGTGCCATCGATTCTGTGCATGCACTACGACGAACGGCCGAACACGACCGAGCACTTCCGCTTGATCGTAGGTTACGACGCGGACACGGACGAAGTGATTTATCACGAACCCGCGGTCCGCGATGC
>CAUJKL010000876.1 GCA_963204995.1 Planctomycetota bacterium
GGTCGTTCAGAAAAGCGCTGGATGCGGCAGCGTGCATCGCGTGATGCGAAATCAGTGCGTGACGGAACAGGTTCCCGTTAACGTCTGCCGGAATGAAATACACCAGGAGGAGTATCAGTACAACGTGACGACGTATCGCTCGGAAGTGCGCAAGCGAATGGTCCGAGTTTGTAACTACGTCAACGAGAAGCAGAGTCGGGAAGTTACTTACACGGTTTGCGTTCCAGAGCAACGTTCTCAGGTTCGTAACGTCACGACCTACAGAACGGTTTCCGAACAGCAAGCCCAGAAGTACACAGTGATGGTCCCGCGCACGGTTCAGAGGGAAGTTGTAGTGACGGTTTGCCACATGGTTCCCCAACAAGTGACTTGTACGGTGCCCGTTCTCGCACCCGCTTACGGATGCGGTGGACACTTCCACGGTTGCCGTTGCCGTCGTTGCTGCTACTAAACAGAAATTAGGACACGGTTCCACAGCCGAGTTGCTCACGGGCGGCTCGGCTTTTTTGTGCGCACGCGGAACTGGACCTGATTCTTGGTCCCACATGCGTGTGAAGGTTTCCGACTGAAGTCGGAACTACGAACATCGCGTGTCGATTACCGCGCGAAGTTGATCGATGTTCACGTCACGGACGAGAAACTTCTTTTGGGAGGACGTTTCGCCGGAGATCAATTCGAGCTGTGATTTCCGCAAGCCGAGCTGCTTGCTTAAGAACGCCACAATCGCTTTGTTGGCCTTGCCCTTTTCCGCGACTTGCGTCACGGCCACCTTGAGTGCGCCATCCTGTTCGCCACGCAGTTCGGATTTCCTGCTGCCAGGTTGAGCCCGTATGGGCAGAATGACTCCCTCGGGATGCGACTCGAGGGCGATCACGCTTCGAGCCCTTCGAACAACGCAGAACCGACTCGAACCATCGTTGCCCCTTCTTCGATGGCCACTTCGAAGTCGCCGCTCATTCCCATCGACAACTCCTTCAATTCGACCTCGGGGGGAAGCTCGTTGAGGAGTCTGTCTCGCAACAACCGCAAGCTCTCGAACTCGCGGCGTGCATCATCGATCGTGCCATCCAAACTTGCCATCCCCATCAAGCCACGGACCTGTACCTGTTTGTAACCAGTCAGCGACTCGATGACCGAGGGCATTTCGGCCGGCCGAAAGCCATGCTTCGAAGCATCACCAGATATATTCACTTCCAGCAAGGCTTTCACTTCACTGGCCGTTTCCCCGGCAATTCGATCGATCTCGTCGAGCAATCGAAGGCTGTCACAGGCATGCAGCAGAGTTAGGTGAGGCAGCGTTCGCCGCACTTTGTTTCGTTGGAGGTTTCCGATAAAGTGCCAACGCACGTATTGATCGACCAGCGCCTCGGCCTTTCGCCACAACTCCTGGGGGCGGCTTTCGCCGAGATCCTTGCAGCCGAGGTCGAGCAGCGCTCGAGCAGCATCTACATCGACGTACTTCGAGACTGCGACCAGAGTGACCGCCGACGCGTCTCGTCCCGAACGTGCGGCGGCGGCGGCGATTCTCTCGCGTACTCGGTCGAGGTTATCGGCAATACACGAATGCAAATGGGTCATCTCGGGAAAACTCAGCCTGGTGGCGACTATTCAATTTCGATCAACTGCTTGAGCTCGCCCACTTGCCGGAATCTGCCTAGCACAAACTCACTGCTGAAGTGCTGGCCAAGCACACTGCGACTGGCCTTCGGAGCCAGCGATCGGTAGATCACCCACTGGTGCTTGCCTGTTTGAATTCGATAGCCGACCGCGTTCTCGGCGGGAAGAACCTGCAGTTGGTGAGCGACGGTTAGTCTTCTCCAGGTCAGCTGTCGCGAAAATCGTTTCGGTTTCAGGTCGAGAAACAAGGGCACGAACAAACGCTGAGCGTGTGCCCTTTGTCGCAATCGCAGCCCGTCGGTTACTTGCTCCAGGGAGCCATCGCTGCGGTCGGCTCGCCACTCGGAAAGTTGAAGCGGCAGGACAGCTGCGATAGGCTTGCGACCTCGCAAGACGCCCTCGCGTGTTTCGCCAGCGGGATCGAAAGAGACAGCGCTGTGCAGCGGCAAAGTGAATTGATGTTCGATGTCAGCCGTTCTCTCACCAAGGATCGCGTCGGCGAGCACAAGGAAGCGATCATCGCGTGCCAGCAACATCTGACGTTGAACTTTCCAGCCATTCTCAAAACGGCCTTCGAGTTCCAAGTAATCCAAGTCATCATCGGAATGCCAACAGACCTCTTCCCAGTCCTGCTCCATTTGCAGCAGCCGGCCATCGACTTGCAGAACGGGATTGCAGATGCCGGAGAAAACGGTCTCACTGCCGCAATTCAACTCCATTCGCAGCTCGCGATTCGTGTAGCTCACCATCAGCTGATCACTCGCTCGATCCCAGCCCCGACGCAACACCGCTAGTTCGGCCCATTCCGAAGTTGTCGCCGGACGCGGCGATGATTTACGCGGCTCACTCGGGGCTTTGCGTCCTGGGAGAATATGGCGGGCTATCTCGTCATCTTCTTCATCTTCGGCAATGGCTAACGCCGCTTCCAGCAGCGTCGGCGACCACTCGCGACTTGCGCCGTCCGAGAAGACTTGCGTCCCATCATTTCGACAAAGGCGCAGCGTTTGACGAACCAACCATTCGTACTGCGTCTTGGCATCCTTCGTGAAACAATTTCGCTTCATCGTGCGGCCCATATAGTGACATCGAGTCCAACACGCAAACAACGAGCGAGCAATTTGGAGGTGACTCGCGTGCGGCATTCCCTCGCCGTCGAGCAGTTCGGTCAGTCCGAGCGACAAGGCGTCTCGTGCCGGATTCGCCAAATCTTTGCAGGCAGGGAGTTCCGGCATTAAATACGCCAGCGACAGCGGCAACTCGCCCGCCAGCAGCTGTTGCGGCAGCGGAGCCGTGGACAGATCGCAGTTCGCGGCCTCTGAGGCGATGTTCACCAGCTGGTCCACGAGTTGCAACCATGGTGCCGCGGGCAGGACACTCGCCAGCTTCGGCAAGGCATGACACCAGGCGAGCGCCTCGAACGCAAAACGGGGCGATGCTTCTCGGACGCGAACTGATTCAAGCCATTGCTCTAGTTCGGCAGCTATCCCGACGGCATCGGCGGGCTGGCGAGGCTTCAGCGCCTGGAGGCGAGCCACGAGAGCTTCGGTGTCCGAATTTCTGACTTCAGCGGGGAGCGCCCATTGCAACGGCGAAGCCTGTTTCACTGCGATCAATTTAGCGAGCGGAACTGGCTTCGTGCGTTGCGAAAGATAGTTCGTCCATTCGTCCCAACGATCTGGCCCCAGTTTTCCTTTCGTGGCCTTTTTAGGTTGCTCCACAGTTGCCATCGTCGAGACGCCTCCGGGACGTATAATAAGTTCGCGGCGAGTCGAGCCTGCCGATTCGCTGCTAGTTGTGATTCCTAGCAAGTTGCGTATCTTAGCAAGCAAGAGTCGACCTGCCTGCCCCCGAACCTGTTGTTTTCAGAGCGAGTTGCTTTCAATACCCGCGAACGCATCGAACGGCTGTTGCGTCAGCCAAGCCCGCAAGGAGCACCCACCGTGAGCCAATTCCAAAACCGAATCCTGTCCCTAGTTCTGTTGATCGTTGCACCAGCGCTATGCCGGGCGGATGAGCCGAGCGAACCAACGACGTCAGGTGAAGCAGCCAAGGAACGGTTGGTCAAGCTATCGAAGGACCACGACGTCTGGATCGATCTGCAACGCAAACTTGTCGTTGTCGATGGCGAGGTGGCGTTACGCGATGGAGGACTCGAGATGTTCGCGTGTCCCAAGGGTTCCAAGGAGCACGAATCCGTGATCGCCGTCCGTGCCACTTCACAGCTTGTTCATGCGGGCTTGCTGGCCGTCGGTGCGATTGCCGGTCACCCGGTTCAATTCGACCCGAAGTATGTCCCCGCGACAGGCACAACGATCGACATTCTGGTGCTTTGGCAAGATGACAAGGGAAAGCACAAGGTCCGCGCCCAGGAGTGGGTTAAGGACGCCAAGACCGGCGAAGAAATGAAGTACGACTGGGTGTTCGGTGGTAGCGGTTTTTGGACGGACGAGACGACTGGTCAAAAGTACTATTACGCAGACGGCGGTGATTTCATTTGCCTTTCCAACTTCTCGACAGCGACACTCGACTTGCCAATCGAAAGCAGTCAAGCGAACGACGCCCTGCTGTTCTCGGCGTTTACAGAACGCATTCCGCCGCGGGGAACCGCGGTTCGCCTGGTCCTGATTCCACGCTTGGACAAAAACGCGAAGGATGAGCCGAAGAAAGAAGTTGCGGGCGAAGCCTCGTCAAGCGTAGAACTCAACAAAGAGAAGAAGCCCGAAGTACAAGAATAGTTGGCTCACCCCGAGCAGTGTTCCGATCACTCCAAGCCTCAGCCCCCACCAAGTCGCCCGACGCCCACCGTCTTCCATCGCGCCGGCGGCAATTGCTTTGGCATCGACTTGTCCCATGATCCAAGCTGGAACACTCAACGCGAGGCCGATCAACTGGCCCGGTAAACCGTACACCAAACCTCCCAAGAAATCTCCCACTGAGACCATCGCGACGACAGCAACGACGATGGCGACTAATTGGATGCAGCAGCCGATCAATCCCAACCACCACACCCACACACCTCGGTTGGGAAGAAACGTCTCGAAGTCACCGGGCCGATAGGGTTGGACGCTGCTCGACTCGGCCGCCGCGTAGGGATTCGACCCAGCCGCTTCCGAATTGTCAGCTGCTTCCGGATTGCCTGGATCGTTCGCGGGCGCGGCGGCATCTCCAAAAGGATTGGCCCCTTGCCCATCCTCGAACGGATTCGTGCGATCGGCGTTGGGGTTCTGTGGGAACTTGAATTTTGCCATGATCGGTTTCAAACTGTCGGGATTACGGAGTGAGCGGTGACTCGATGACTTCGACGCGTTACGCGAACCTGCACATTGTGGAAGACGCACCGACACCTTACAAGCGAGCGGGCGACTCGTCGGGGGAACTCGCCGCCAACGGAAGCGTCGAATCGGCCTATCAACAGAAAGTGGCCCGGGAGGTGCTGCAAGTGAAGCAGGAACAGGATTCGGTTCGACTACGCTTAGCAGAATTAGAGCAACGCCCCGCAGCCAGCTGATCCACGACAGACGACGATTTCACTTTTGGGGCCGTCACAAACCGCACGGTAGTCAAACCAACCAACCGTCGCGGCGCTCGAATGCCGTGATCCGCGCCTCCGCCTCAAGCACTGCGGTCGACAGGTCCGAAGAGTCAGTAATCACTCTAATCGAACACTCTGATACGACGTCATGGCGAAGCAAAAACAAAAACAAACGCGAGAGCGGACGCCGGATGCGTCATCAAAATCGCTATTAGCACGTTATTGGGACGAGTCGGCACGACCGTTGGTGAGCCTGGTCTTCGTTGCCCCCATGATTGTTGCTTATGAGGGAGGGCTCTTCGTTCTAGGGCCAAAAGCGATGAGAAACGGAGCGGACGTGTGGCTCCGGCAATTGCTGGAGTGGCTCGGCTTCAGTCAATATTTCTTACTGCCGGGTCTTACCTGCGCGCTGCTTCTCGGCTGGCACCATCTCAATCGGGACCGCTGGTCAATCCGTTGGACGTGCCTCTACGGAATGCTGTTTGAATCGATGGCGTTTGGTGGCTTGCTGCTAGTGGCGGCGCAAGCACAACAAGGTGCCTTTGCCGCGATCGATTCGCATGCACCTTCGTTGGCCATTCAAAGCACGAAGATATTCGGAAAGCTGGTCGCCTACTTGGGAGCAGGCATTTACGAGGAACTGCTGTTTCGTGCGATGTTGTTTCCTGCGATGGCGGCCATGCTCCGTTTCGTAGGAACGCCGCGACGCACGAGTTGGCTGGTGGCGATCTTCGTCAGCAGCTTGGCCTTCTCTGCCGCACACTATCAACTCGATCTGATGATCGGCAATTATCATCTCGTGACTTCCTACGGCGATTCGTTCGAGTGGACAAGCTTTTTGTTTCGCTTCGGCGCGGGAATTTATTTCTCGACGCTGCTACTTGCTCGCGGCTTTGGTATCGCCGCTGGGGCGCATGCGTTCTACGACATCCTGGTGTCGTTACCAGCGTGACGGACTTTCGGCGATTAAACGCATCCGAGGTGGCATGTCAATAGCCAATTCTGAATTGTTGGCGTCGTTATGAAAGTGCGTTTGTTGGTGTCTCGTACTAAGTCTATAATGAGCCACGTGACGTCAACCTTTCATCATCAGCAACTCGCTGAAATTATTCGTCACGCGACGATCATTCACTTGCAGTAGGAATTCGATTCGTGTTATCCGTTAGACCAAAAGTAGCTGAGCTGGCATTCCAATTGTATGGTCGCACGTTGCACCCAGAACTTTTCGAAGTGTTTCAATCTCGCGACGTCCAACGCGGCGACTACACCGCAAGAATCGAAATAACGAGTGCCGGTCATATCGTGACGTGGCGATACGGTGGTCTGACGTTGGCAGAAGTTGCCTGCTCGGCCCAGCATCCGCTGCCTAAGAAGCGACGATTGATGTCCTATAAATTGAAGGGCGAGCGGAGTGATCGCGTGGAGTGCCGCGGCGGTATCGCTTACGAAGCCAGCTTTCAACTAGAGCCCGTCAGCCCCGAGGTGTTTTGGACGTTCCAGGACGCATTAGCACACGATGGCGAGCGAAACGGCTTGTTTCACACCTTCGAGTCGAGTGGTCGCATGGCGTTAGGTGCGTTGAGCTATATCAACGTAGAAACACGCAGCCGAAGCTTCCTCGTGCAAGCTTTTCACACGTTCCCCGATGATTTCGCGATCGTTAAGAGCCAGTCGCTATTTAAGCTTCCCTAGCCCGCATTTCTCATCGTAGGCCGGACCGAAAGTCGCAAACCCTTGCCGGAGCTTCGCAAACGCAAATAGCTTGAAATCATGGCGTCTCGTAAATCCACTCGACAACTGCGACCGAAGTTCCGGCAGATGCGGCGTTTGCTTCGATCCGGCCTACAACGGATGAGAAATGCGGCCTAGTAGCATCTGGGCTAGAATTTGCGACGGCAATCGCAGAGGACGGCTAGCTCTCGTCCGACGCTAGTACTCGTACGAGGAAACTGCGGGCCGCGTCGGCAATCCCTGGCGACGAGCTTTCGCGTGGGCCTGCGATGTTTAGAACCTCGATGGTATGCTCAGCAATCCAGTCGCGTGCCGTCGCCGGTTCGTTCGGGTCAGCCAAATCGATGGTCAAGCACGGTTTGCCATGCTCTTTGGCGAACCGCAATGTCAGACTCGTTCCACCTTGAAGTTCACGTTCGTAAAGAATCAACGTGCCGTCCGAGTCGATCACGTTTAGTTCGGTGCGAACAGGATACTTCGCCGAGTCGGTTTCCGTGAGTTCGTATCGCGAAGGAATCAGTCCGTCCTCGGCCAATCGCCCGCGCGGACACCAACCGCCATGGTCGATGCCAAAATAAATTGCGGCGTCGAGAGCGCCTCGGTCAACGCCAGTTTGGCCGCCGGAAATGATCCGCCGAATAGAATGATCCTGCTTGAAAGTCATCGCAGAATCGTACCAGAGCTGCCGCACACGGCAACTGCTACGGAGCCGATGAAGCGCCTGTTGGGAAATCTGCGGGATAGCGTTCGCGCAGGACTTCCAGTGGTGGCGTGCTGACTTGAATTCCAGGACTCAACTGATCCGGTCTAAGTACCTTCGACTCGTTGTGGCGAAACAACGCGCGATAGTAGGCACCCGATCCGTAAACTTGCTTGGAGATTGACCAGAAGCTGTCGTCCTCGCCCGTCAAAACAAACTCAGGCATTGGTCGAGAGGCCACGGGAAAAGTTGGCGTTTCGGTCACGGTGGTTGCTTCTAACGCCTCGTCGTTGACACGGCGAGCTTCCGGTGCCGCTGTCGAACTGGCGACGGGAACGAGTTCCGGCGCGTCAAGCGTTCGAGCGGAAGGCCGCGAGCTTGGAACCGCCATCGGAACGGGAGAAATTCGGTAACCGCTATCGGGCGTAGACTCGGTATCGGAATCGCCATATCGAGAAGTCGTCGGCGAGGCGATTGCTTGATCGTGCTGTGCGACTGGCTTTGCTTGCAATACTCGAGGTTGAGGCACCCCCTTCGACGGAACCTGCGGAGTTCCCTCGGTGCTCTCGGCCGGTTGTGATAGCAACGCCGCGTTATCGTCTCCGCCGAACTTTCGCTTCACGCCAAGAATGGCCAACAACGTCACAACAAGACAAAGTGCGAGTGCTAAGTTCTTTCCCAGTTGATTCATCCGGCCCCTCCATGGGCACTTATTGCATCTAATGTGCTAGCGAGCGGCTCGTTCGGCGACTCGCAATTTGGCGCTGCGACTGCGCGGGTTGCGGTGGACCTCTGATTCATTAGGTCGAATCGGCTTTTTCGTCAAGATCACGTAACGCTGATCCTGCCGAAATGCAACTTTTACACGACGATCTTCTAACGAGTGAAAGCTAATGATGGCGATCCGACCTCCTGGCCGCACACAGTCGGGCAATCTCGCTAACGCCTGGTCGAGGATCTTCAATTCATCGTTAACGGCGATCCGCAACGCTTGAAATGTACGCGTGGCAGGGTCGAGATTGGTCGTTCGTGAACGCGGTACACATTGCCGCACTAAGTCCGCCAGTTCGCCTGCCGTCCGAATCGGTCTCGCACGGCGCGATTCGGTAACGGCTTTGGCGATCCGCCGACTATGTCGTTCCTCGCCATACTCGAAGATAATATTGGCCAGATGATCGGCACTCAGCCGCTCTAACAATCGCCAGGCTGGCTCGCCTTGCGTTGGATCGAAACGAAGATCCAGCGGTCCATCGACCGTAAAGCTGAAGCCCCGTTCTCGATCCGCGAGTTGATCGCTGGAAAGTCCGAGATCGAGCAACACGCCATCAACGTGATCGACTCCAAATTCGTTGAGAATCTCCGGTAGATCGCCGTAGCTGCCATTCACGCAAGTCACGGGAAGCCCTTCGAGCACCTTAGCCGTACGCTCGACGGCTTGCGGGTCTCGATCGATCCCCAGGATCTGGCCTTGGCCGGCGAGGCGTTGTGCAAGCAAATAGCTGTGGCCGCCTCCGCCCAGAGTTCCATCCACGATGACTTGCCCCGGTTGCGGATTGAGCCACTCGATCACTTCGTTGGCCATAACTGGAATGTGAACGGTCTTAGAAGCGGCCATAGTGGAATTGCATTTCGAATTCAGG
>CAUJKL010000877.1 GCA_963204995.1 Planctomycetota bacterium
ACTGCCTACTGCCCACTGCCTACTGCCTACTGCCCACTGCCTACTCAATCAGTCGGAATGCTCGGTAATATCGGGCTTTGCGTTTTCGGTCGGTGGACGATGAATCAAAGGCCAAACTGGCTTTGCCAAACAGCTTGAGCGTGATCTTGTCGTACACGCCGGGATAGAACATCACGAGAGGCGTCAGCCCCATGTGCTTGTGCAGATTGTTCAAGAGTTCGTGTGTGCGAATGATCGGGTACGATGAACCGACGCCCGACACCAGCACCAAATCGGGCTGTCCACTCATGACCTCGTCGTAAAAATGGTCGGCCAGCTTTTCGGCACTGGCGCTGGACTTGATCGACTTGACGGCCTTGGCACTGCCCAGCGTGCGCTCCTTTTCCAGCGATTTTTCAAAGTAGCCACGCCCCTTGATGAAGTCGATAAAGAAATCGAACAGGTTTACATCAACGACCTTCAAGTCGGGAGCTTGCTTGGGTAGCTTGTCGATCAGAAACGCCAGATGTTCTCTGATCCGCAGTTCATCTTCTGCCGGGTAGTCGAAGACGTAGAACGGAATCTCGCCGCTCAAATTCACACCGCTTACAAACTCCGGCGACGTGATCTTCGGCAAGATGGCGTTCAAGCGTTCTGTTAGTCGGTCGCTCATGGCGTCACCTGAATGCAACGCAGCACGCTGCCCTCGTGATGTTTTTCAAGGTATCTCACGACTTCCCCGGCGAGGTGTACTGTCTGAAGTCGCAGCGACTTCGTGTTGTCGATGTATCCGGCCTGTTCCAGAATTTGCAATACCGAGGAACGCAACCTGCGGATGGTGGCTTCACTCCACTCTGGAAGTTCAGCGTCACGGTTCTGGCAGTCGGCGATGAAGTCGTCCCACATCTGGTAGGTGAGCTTCTCGGAGAAGATGCGGTATTGCTCCTTGACGACCAGTTCCAGAAAGTCGGCCAGCAACGCACTGTGTTTGACCGCCGCCGCCAAGCAGGCGTGAGTAGCTACGGTAGAATTGCCATCCCTGACCAACTTCAACAAGTCAGGCGTCATCGTCTCCAATCGATTGCGGATCAATCGAGCCAACCGACGAGCCGTGGCGGGAGATCGAGCCTGGAGTAGGTTGTCTCGGCCCAGCGCAGACTTCCACGCATCATCGTCGGCTTGCTTCAGCAGCAAGTCTGCAATGATCCGACTCTCGGCTACCTTCAAGGAGCCAGCCGTGATGTCCGCTCGATATCGCAATGGGGCCTCGCAAATCACTTGCTACCGTGGCTTTCTGGATGGTTTGTTCTTCTTGGGCCGACCCGGTGCCTGCACCTGCTTCAACAGCGCATCAAGTTCTTCCTTCTTAAACAATCGATACGAGTTCATTGGATGCCGATGAACCACGATCTTCCCAGCATTCTCCCAGTTGCGGAGTGAGTTTGGCGAAACTCCCAAATACTCTGCCGCCTCGGAAATCCGCAGGTATTCACTGAGCTTGGTCACTTGACTCTCTCCCCAATCTGCTGGATGTTTAAGTAGCTTTGGCTAACCTTACCAGACTTCGATGCGGCGGCAAATTAGCCAGCGACAGCCTAGTCCGAGACAAATCTCTCCGCATCCCATCCATACTGCACAACCCTCAACATCGACGCCAAGATCATCGAGGGGAGGCTCGGGGACACAGCACTTTGTAAAACGGTGGGGATGCGGGGTCAAGAAAGTGCCGTGTCCCCAGAGAACCCTCCGAGGCTGTGATTTTATTGGGTGGGATAGGCTTCCAGCCTGTCAGAAATACGGGGAAAATGACAGGCTGGAAGCCTATCCCACGATTTTTTCACAACCTCTCCCCAGAAACAATGAGTTACGAGCAAGTGGTGACGAGGCCACTGGCTGCTCGTGTTCTCAGTCGTTAGGAAATGAGGCACCCCCCGTCACGGCTCCACACGTCGAACATGTAGCTCTTTTTAATTCCATGGCCTGCTTGCCGGGAATGGAGCGGGCGCGCGTCACGATGGTGGTGCGACCGGCGTCCAGTTCGACCGGCGCGAACTTCAGCGGTGCCCATTTTTTGATCTCCACCGGTCCACTCGTCGAAACGCGTTTCTTGTCGAGAACCAGCGGATCGTGAGCCTGAGTCACGATCGCTTCGGCGCGCTGAGTTCCAATTTCGACCCGCATCCGCGAACCCGTATCCGCCCGCGGGCAACTGTACATCAACGTAACCGCATATCGACTGGGGCGCTACACGCACACTGCCAGGCGTCATGCGTGTCTCGCCGAAACGATTCTGATGCGAAAAGATCATGCGGTCGGGCCAGCCCTCGGTGTTTCCGTCCAGCAGCGGCACGAGGCAGCGACCGTCCTGAGGCAATGTCTCGGGCATGGGGATATCGCACAACTGGAGGATCGTCGGAAACAGGTCGATATGGGCGGCGATTTGCAGGACTTCGGTGTTGGGCCGAATGTGATCGAGCCAGCGGGTGAATAGGGGAACTCGCACACCGCCTTCATCCACCTCGGCCTTTCTTCCTTTCATGCCGCCGTTGTAACGAGGCTGCCACTCGCCCTTTGCACCGGGCGCAGGCATGGACGGCCCGTTGTCGCTCAGGAAGATTAGGATCGTGTCCTTCGTCAACGCCAACTCATCGAGGTGGGCGAGAATCCTCGCGAGCCCCAGCCCTGGTCGTCCGTCACGATCAGAACGACGTTCGGCTTGCGATTCTCGGTCGCATACAGAAACTGTGACGCGAACAAGGAACCGGCTGCCACGGCAAATGCCGCCACGAGCCGTTGTCGCTTGATTAGTTGAAACATGTTGTGTTCTTCTCTCGACTCGTCCAGATGGCGATCAGCGACACCATTCTGCGTCTTGTCTTTGTCGCTGTTGTTGATTTGGCTCTGGACGAGCAAACGGCAGCCAAGACGAGGAATGAAACCAATTGCGGGGGAGTTGTCTTCAACGGAGTTTTCCTTGTGAGCATGGTGTCTATCTCTTCCGCGGCATTTCGACGATCGAGACCGTTCGGGCGGGAAGTGTGACGGCCAGCGTCCTGCCGTCGTATTCGATTTCCGTGTGGACAATTTCGGCGACTTGCGCCGGCTGGCCCTTTTCGGGAGTGTCGTTCAGCCTGCCGGTGAGCATGTGGCGGATGGCTTTCGTGTCCAACGGCCCCATTTTCGCGACGTCAATCTCGATCGCGTAAGCACGATCAAAACTCCGGTTGATGACGTGAAAGAAAACGGCGGCGTCTCCCGCGGTCGCCACGGCGTCCAGATATGCCAACTTCTCCCAGGGCTGGATGCCTCCCATCGCGAATGGCTGTTCATAGGTCGGCACGTTTTCCGCAACGACCTGAAGACGATTGCGACCGTGATGATGGGAGTACAGCATTGTCGCCTGACCGCTGGGCATGAAATAGGGAGGCTGCTTGCCCTCTCGGTCGGCATGGATCGCATGGATCGCCCAACTGTTGCCAACCAGCATGGATTGGCAGCCAATGTCCACCACGTCCCCCGCGCGCATCAAAGCGTGCAAGAAACCAGCGGCACCAACACCCTTGGCCAGTGCAGAGTTCAGCGGCCACTGCTCGATGCCCCAGCCGCCATTCCAATTCCATTCGGTAACCGCGATACGCAGTCCTGTTTGGCGCGCTTGGGCCAAAAGCGGATTGCTGAACACGGCCAGGCCGTCCTTGTCAAACCCCGGCGTGGCGACCCAGGCATGCCAGACATCGGCCTGGGAGAGAGATTCAATCGGGACTGTCTTACCGTTGCTCAAAATTTTCGTCACACTCCAGGGCGTGTACCGATGAAAGACGAAGTGCCCGATCTTATCTCCAAGTTCTTCGCGTGCCAGCAGCGCCGCTTGAAATGTCTCGCCATGACCGTCCACGATGAATTCAATCGTCGGATCGACTGCGAGCATTGCACGGCAAAGAGCCACGATACACTTGGCACCATGTTGGTCCCGTTGCGCTTCGGTCATCCCTTGAATCTGCTTGAACGGGAACCATGTTTCGTTGCCGATCTGCCAGATTTTCACTCCGTATGGCTTGGCGCGGCCATTCTTCTTCCTGATCGACGGCCAGTGGGGCATTCCAGCGGGCAGTTTCGAGCCCACGGGAGCATTGCAGTAAGCGACCAGTTCGGCGGCGTCCTGGGCGACCTGCGCAACCGGTTTCTTTTGAAGCAGCGCGTAGCGGAGATTGACCACGATTATCGGGTCGGATTTCAATTCCTCGCACAGCGCGAAAAATTCATCGTACCCGAAGTTGTTCGTAACGTGATGTCCTTTGTGGCCGACGCTCACGGGACGCTCGGTCCCCCGACCGGGAACATTGCTGACCATGTCCCGCCAGTCCATGAAGTCGACATCGGTTCCACCGGGAAACCGCATCACGGGCGGCTTCATTTCCGCAAGCAGATCGACCACCTTGGGCTGAAGCCGATTGGTTCCGGGAACAAGAGCCCCCTCCGCTCCGATCTCTCCCCAACTCGGCCGCTCCATGAACTGCCCGAACAGGCGCGGATCGATCGTGTGCAGCACTTTGTCTTGAATACGGAAGACTGTATCGGCGGCCGAAACCTCCGATACCACGGGAGCCGCCAGGCAAAGCGATGCCAGCAAGACGCGTGCGCGCCATGCGTTTTTCACGAAAACTCGACAAATGATCTCAAACATTGTTTCATTCTCTTTCAATCAACATCGTCCACCTCGAAGTGTCCCTTCTCCTTGAGATAGACATTGCGGATTGCGAACTGTGCATGATTCTCAAAAAACGATCCGTATTCAACCTTGATCATCAAACAGACTTCTATAAGCGGAGTTCTCGTTTCGCTACGGTCTGCTCCAGTCAAACTCCTGAGTGTATTGGTGCCGCGGCTCTTGCGGACCATAAGGGGCGTCGTTGTCGGGAATCCACTCGGCGAGCTGCCGAATCATGTCGGCGTGCTGCGGGTCTTGGGCAAGATTGTGGAACTCGTGGGGATCGATGCGGTGGTCATAGAGTTCCTCGTCGCCGTTGGCATAGCGGATGTACCGCCAGTGCTCGCTGCGAACCGCATGGTTACCCGGATGGTGCGTCGTCAAAGCCGGGTAGTCCCACTCGCGAGTTGGATCCTGCAATAGTGGCGACAGACTGCGGCCCTGTAGGCTTTCCTTCTCCGGAAGATCGCACAGTTCAATCAGCGTCGGATAGATATCGATCAGCCCCACGGGGCGCGTGCAGCGCGCGTGGCGATGCGGGTTCAAAAAGGGGTCAGGCACCGTTGCCGGAACGGCCCCCGGGGTGCTTCGCACAACGGTATCTGACCCCTTTTTGAACCCGGGCAACGAGAAGATCAGCGGCACGCGCGTCGATTCTTCCCACAGCGATCGTTTCTCCCAGTGCATCTTTTCGCCGAGATGAAAACCGTGGTCCGACCAGAGCACAATGATGGTGTTCTTCGCATGGGGACTGTCGTCCAGCGCGTCGAGAAGCCGTCCAACGCAATGATCGGTAAACGTCGCGCACGCCAAGTAGGAAGCCACCGCCTTGTGCCACAGGCCGTTCCGCGTGATGTTGTGATGGCTCATCGGTGTCGTATCGAAGTAGCGCGTGAACTTACGCCCCATCGCGGGCAGATCGTCAAGGTCGCCCGGCAGCGTCACTGGCAAGCGCGTCGTGTCCAACGGGTATTGCTCGTAAAACTCAGGCGGCGTGAACAGCGGCAGATGCGGCGTGATCAAACCGACCGCCAGGAAAAATGGCTTGTCGTAGCTCTTATCGAGCCGGGAGACGACCCAATCGGTGACCCGCATGTCGTTCATCTCTTCCGGTTTCGCGGGGAATGGTCCGAAGTCAAAGATGCTGGGTGTCGGCAAGCCGCTGATGCCGTCCGGCCCGACTCGCTCGCCCATCCAGTTCCAGCCGTAGCGCACGCCCCACTCGTCCCACGCCGGTTCGAGTTGGTCCTCGCGATGAAAGATCTTGCCGGCTCCCATCGTGCGATAACCGTGTTCGCGAAAGTATTGCGGGAGCGTGACGGCATCTTGGACCAGCGGAGCCTTGCGCCAGCGCTGCTCGACTGTGTAGACACCATTGCGATGCGGAAACGTGCCGGTGAGCAGGCTCGTTCGGGATGGCTGGCAAATCGGTGCCTGGCAATGCGCGTTACTGAACAACACACCGCGCTCGGCCAGTCGGTCAATGTGTGGCGTCCGGACCTGCTCGTGCCCGCCCAGACAGCCGACCCAGTCATTCAGATCGTCGATCGCGATGAACAGCACGTTGGGCTGGTCCCTGGGTTGCTCGGCTGCGAGCAGTGCTGCCGGGCCAACAAGAATCGTCATCATCAGGGCAACATATTTCATAATGCAGTTCTCCAATGAATTGTATCGCCTCATGGTACTCGCTTCAGGATCAGCGAATGCACGTCACACACTTCGCCCGCGGGCTTGTGTACCGCCTCGATCGTGATTCGCGTGCTGCCGCGCTGCAGGTCGATATCTCCCAACTCTTGCAAGGCAAACGTTTGCACGAAACGCTTCTTGTCGATCCGCGTGGGACGCTGCACGGGATTCGGCTCGTGTGCCGTTTCGATCGCGCCGTCTAACGAACTGCCCGCGGCGCTGACTCGCAGTCTTGTCCCCACGGCATCCTTCGTGCAAGCATACTTCAAACTGACTTGATAACGTCCAGCCGTCACGACGTTCACCTCCCACCAGATCTTGTCTGCCGAATCCGACCAGCCCGTCAGCCAGTCGTGAGCAAAACCGTACTCATTGAACCAATGGATCGGACCGGTGAAGTAAGCCTCAGGCACGGTCAACTTCACCTCTGGCCATTCCCGATGTCCAACGTCGATCAGGGGTCGCGTGATCGGGACGCTCGTGACGTCGGCAAACCAGTTCTCATAGGCGCTGGCGAGACGGGCGACGTGATCGGGGTGTTGCTCTGCGACATCGCTCGTCTGTCCGGGGTCGGCGTGCATGTCGAACAGTTGCCAACCCGCCCCTTCGTTCACGGCGCGCCAACGCTCGGTCCTCACCGAACCGGGATAGGGGCGAGTCGTACTCTCCAGAATCGGGCTGCCGACAACACCAACCAGATGTCGCCAACCGGGATTACGCGTGAAGATCATGCGGTCGCGTGGCCAGTCAACATCCTGTTTCAGCAGCAGTGGCACCAGACTGCGCCCATCCAGCGGCTTGGTTTGTAGCGTCGTGACGCCGCACAGTTCCGCAAGCGTCGGCAGCAGGTCGATATGAGCAGCCAGTTGCTGCAACACGCCGCCCGCTTCAATTTTCCCTGGCCAACGGACGAACATCGGCACGCGCACGCCGCCTTCGTGAACGCTGCCTTTCATCCCGCGCATGCCGGCGTTGTAGCGGCTGCCTTCCGCTCCTTCGGCACCGTTGTCCGACAGGAAGATAACGATCGTGTTCCCGGCGATTTTCAACTCGTCCAGTTGTTCCAGCAGCCGACCGACGTTCTCGTCGATGTTCTGAACCATGCCGTAAATCGCAGCGGTCTTGTTATCCTTGATGCTTCGGGCCTTGTACTTGTCGTAGTAGCGGTCGGCAATTTGCATCGGCGTGTGCGGAGCGTTATACGGGATGTAACAGAAGAACGGCCCGTCGCGATGCTGGCGAATGAACGCCATCGCGGCGTCAGTCAACACGTCGGTGATGTATCCTTCGGTTGCAACCATCTTGCCGTTGTGCTCGAGTACCGGATCGAAGTAATTGTCCCAGTGGCCCTGCGGCATGCCGAAGAACTCGTCAAAACCCTGCCCGTTGGGATGGCTCGGATAATGTTCTCCGATGTGCCATTTCCCAAAGCAGCCGGTCGCATAGCCGGCGGTCTTCAAAACTTCCGGGATCAGCACTTCATCCGGTCGCACGGTTTCGATGCCTCGCGTGACCGAGGCACA
>CAUJKL010000878.1 GCA_963204995.1 Planctomycetota bacterium
CCGGAAAGCTCCGCCCAAACCACGGCTGCATCGCCGGACTGCAGAGTCGTCGCAGTGGGAATTGGCTTGACCGACGGCGCGGATGTTGACTTGCCAGTGATGCGCACGCCAGCCAGGAATGCCACCGGCTCGCGTCCCGCGCTGAACAACAGCACCTTCTTACCGCCCGACAACTGCCTTACAGGAACTTCGATCCACTGATACGGCGGTTGTGCGACTTCGGATAGCGCGCCTTGTTGAGCGTCATACTGGAACGAGAGCGTCCGTTTGTCCGATCCCTTCGACCCGAACAGCACTTCCAACCGATCATCGACCGCGACGTCGTCGGGCAGCGTCACTTCGAGTTTCCATTCGGCGAGCCAATAGTACTTGTGTCCGCCGAATTCCTGCGGGCCCGAGGTGAATAAGGCTTCGCCTGCCGAAACCGCGGACCCGATCGTCAGAATGCTGACCAGTGCCAAAGCAAGTTTCATATCTGCGATCTCCCGGCAGCAAAGATTTGCGTGACAGTCCCTCGCGGCGATGGACCGTTGCACTTTGAGTGACTTCCAATAAACTAGGTCGTTGTTGTTGAGTATACAAGCTGAGGTGCTGGCGAACGATGTCCAATACGCATACCGTGGTGATTGGTGGCGGAGTGGTCGGTGCCTCGGCGGCGTACTATCTGGCCAAGCAAGGCAACGATGTTACTCTGCTGGAGCAGGGCGAGCTGGCTTCTGGTTGCTCCCAGGGGAATGCCGGGCAAGTAACGCCGGGCCATCTTCCGCTTCCTCAACCGGGAACCATGTGGCGGAACTTGCGGTGGTTGTTCAAGTCGACGAGCCCGCTTTACATTGCTCCGCGTTTGGATCTGAGCCTGATTCAGTGGTTGTGGAGTTTCAATCAGGCGTGTAACGAACCGCATCTGCGTAAGGCGACAAGGATCCTCTGCGAACTGGGCGAGGCCAGTGCTACGCTGTTCGATCAGCTGGTCGACGACATCGGCCTCCGCTATCAGAACAAAGGGCGTTTGGAAATCTGCCGCAGCGAGAAGACTTTCTTGGCAGCCTGCGAGGAAGCGGAGTTGCTGCGGGAATGCGGATTCGAGTCGCGACGTTTGGCCGGAGGTGAGGTACAACAATTCGAGCCCGCGATCCAGACCGACGTCGCGGGAGCGATTTACTATCCCAACTCAGGTTTCTGCAATCCGCAGGAACTGGTCAAACAGTTCGCCACGGCTGCGGAAGCCTGCGGCGCGAAGTTCAAGCTGAACACGCCAGTCACGGACCTGCGGATCGAGCGGGGTCGCGTCGCCGCCGTGGTCACTCCACAGGAAGAAATGAAGGCCGATGCTGTAGTGCTCGCGTGCGGCTCTTGGGCACCCCGTTTGGCGCAACGCCTTGGCATGCGATTACCCGTTCAGCCAGGAAAGGGCTACCACTTGGATCTCGAGCGACCGGAAGCGGCTCCCGCAATGCCGGTCGTTCTGGTGGAGGAGCGGATCTTCGTGACGCCGATCGACGACTTTCTCCGCTTGGCGGGGACGATGGAGTTCAGCGGGTTCAATCTGCGGCAGAGGCCCGCGCGGATCGAGATGCTGGCCGCCGGTGCCAGCCGGTATCTGCCCGGAGTACCGCAGGCACTAGAGCGGTCTCGTTGGTGCCACTTGCGCCCGATGACTCCGGATGGGCTCCCCATCATCGGCCGAGTTCCTCAAGTCCCAAACGTCTGGATCGCGACAGGCCACGGCATGTTGGGCGTGACTCAGGGACCGATCACGGGCAAGCTGGTGGCCGAGTGGATTGGCGAAGGCAAAACCAGTCTTGATCTCACTGCTTTGCGACCCGAGCGATTCCGAAGGGCTGGCCGAAATTCCAACGAGAGCGGGATCACCGACGCCGCATGAGCGCAACTGGACCGGTCAGCTAGGACGCTATTCAAGTTCGAATGTTATGATATTAGGTAAACTAGAGTGTTGATGACTTGTATGGCAATATAAAGTGGGTAGAATGGGCTGTGTGTATTGCAACACTTGATTAGGCGGCTCACGACAATTATCTGAGGAGGACGCACAAAGATGAGATCTCGAATTATGATGGCGGCGATTCTGGCGATTGGATTATCCTTCGTCGGTATCGGTGACGCCAAGGCAGGTTGGGGGTGCTATGGCGTGTCGGCGGGTTGCTACGGCATGTCGACGGGTTGCTATGGAGTTTCCACCGGATGTTATGGTGTCTCCAGCGGATGCTACGGCTGCTACGGTAGTGTCGTGGTGAGTTGCCACGGCTGCTACGGATATGACAGTTGTCACGGCTGCTATGGCGTCCAAGTTGGTCCGATTCGACGGCTCGTCGCCAAAATGCATGCCAACCATGCGGCACGCAGTTGTTACGGTAGCTGCTACGGTAGCTGTTACGGTAGCTGCTACGGTAGCTGCTACGGTAGCTGTTACGGCGGCTGTTACAGCAGTTGCCACGGTGGTTGTTACAGCAGCTGCCACGGCGGTTGCTACAGCAGTTGCTACGGATCGAAAGTGATCTACGATTCCGCGCCGGTGGAGCAAAGCATCGAAGCGCCCCAACCAGCTCCCGCCGCCGATCCAGCACCAACCGTACCACCGCCCGTCGAAAGCACTCGGTTGCTTCGCAACAGTGCGGAACTCGTGGTTGATGTACCTGCCGACGCCAAGATCTTTGTCAACGGCAACAAGACGAACACACCAGGCAGTCAGCGCCGTTACGTGTCGGCTGGCTTGATCCCCGGCCAGACGTATGAATACCAAGTGCAAGCCGTCGTTGAACGCGATGGGAAGGAACAAACGGTCACGAAGAGCGTCTCGCTGACTGCGGGTTCTGAAGTCAAGCTGGCGTTCGAGTTCCCTGCGACCGAACAAATTGAAACCGTGTTGACGCTGCACGTACCTGCCGATGCCAAGGTGAACTTGGCTGGCAACGATACCGAGAAGATGGGATCGACGCGAGTCTTCACGACATCGCGACTGGCAGCGGGCCAAGTTTGGGACGGCTATCAGATCCAAGTTACTTGGAGTCGCGATGGTCAGGAGATCACCAAGGAAAAGACGGTCACACTACGTGGCGGCGAAGCCCAGGAGTTGAGTTTTGATTTCAATGAGTCCCTAGTCGCATCTAACTAATAACGCGCAAGTTTAAGTTCGTACGACAAAGGGAATACCGTACCCTCGCATCGGTTACTGCCGGTGCGAGGGTTTTTTGTTATACTCGGCTCTAAAGTAGCCGATTCGTGGCGGCAGCCATGCTATGGTTTTAACGAGGCAGTAGAGCGGCAACATGCAAGCCGACGGGCTGCGGGGTAGCTTGAGGATTCCGAAATGGCCAAGATGAACAGCACAACTGGTAAGCCGCCGTCTTGGGTAGTAGGCTTGGGAAGCGTCGCCATTGCGGGCCACTTGCTGGCGGTGGTGATCGTCGTTCTTGCGGCTCCCAGCGGGCCGTGGCCGGCGGATGGCGGCAGCACCCTCTCCACGCCGCCTCAATTTGCCTACTCCCTCAACAATCTAGCTCCCGCCGAGTATCTGCATTCGCTGGGCATGATGAACCACTTTCACTTCAACAGCAATCGTCCCGCCGTGCCTGGTGTCTCGTTCGAAGTTCGGTTGAAAGACGCGTCTGGCAAGCATCTGACGACGGTGAAGTTCCCTGACGGGGAGAGCAACTTCTCCGTTAGACATCGGCAGAGTTTGCTGGCTCGCGGTCTGGCTGACGATCAGCCGGTTCAGCCGCCGCAAGGAGAGGTGATTGCAGCTGCCAACCGTTCGGCTCCGACTGCCCAGATTTGGGAAACGGAAGCGGCTCAAGAGCTAGTCTTAACGACGGTGCCCGAGCATCTAATTCCTCGGGACCGACCCGTGTTCCGTCCCTCGGAGCAATCGCTGTTGTTGGCTCACTCGTACGCGCGTTACTTGTGTCGCACGCATGGAGCCGCCAAGGCCGAAGTGATCCGCCACACGCAAGAGCCAATCCCGCCTGCGGTGATGTTCATCACTGGTCCGCCGCCAGCCGATGCTGCTGGAAAACTCGTCTCCAACTTTGGAGAACTGGCAGAGTGAGAAAGGACACCCGCAAGAAAAGTCCCATCGACGATGCCGACTCGATGGCATCACGATCCGCACTTCAATCCTGGGTCGACTTTTGGTTCAGCCCGATCGATCCACGGGGACTGCACGCCATTCGCATCCTTGCAGGAGTCCTGTTCATTGCCTGGCTGCTTCCTTTCGCGGGCGAGTTGAACGCGATGTTCGGTCTGGGCGGCTGGTTCGATCAACAAGCGTACCGTGAAGCGGCTCGTTTGCCGGAGGAAGCACGGCCACAATTTGGCTGGTCGATTCTGTTCTTCTGCGGCGCGAACTCGATGCTGCTGAAAGCCGTTTACGGTTTGTCGTTGATCTCGCTGGTTCTGTTCACGCTTGGCATTGCCACGCGTCTGACATCGATCCTAACCTGGATCATAGTCGTCTCGTTCACCGCCAACCCGGCGACCAGCTACGACGCGGATACGTTGCTGGTGATGTTGGCGTTCTATTTGATGATCGGCTACGTCTTTCTCGGCCAGCAGCGTAGCGGCCAATCGCTATGTTCGCGCTGGATGGGTTGCCGAGAGAATTGGGTTTTCTTTGGCGGAACGTCAGGAAACGTAGCTGCACCACGAGCGCCGAGCGCGGCTGCCAATGTTGCTCTGCGATTGTTACAAGTCCATCTGGCCATCGTGATGTTGACCAGCGGTCTGCATAAACTTCAGTTCGGCGATTGGTGGGCGGGGGTAGCTCTGTGGTATCCGATCTATCCGCCTCTGGTGGCGACGGTTGCCGACGCGCGCGAGCACATGGCCAGCGCCGTGCCGTTCCTCTTTATTCTGAGTGTGGCCGCTTACGTCACGTTGTCGTGGCAAATCGCCTTCCCGGCCTTCGCCTGGAAACCGGCTTGGCGAAAGATCTTGCTGGCCGGGGCGATCGTGAGTTGGCTGGGCAACATGTTTCTGTACGAACTGCCGCTGTTCGGTGCGGTCATCTTCATCGGTTGCCTCAGTTACCTGGCTCCCGCGGAATGGGAGCGAGTTTACGAACGGCTCGGGAAACTACGCGGCTTAGTTGTGGCGAGGCAGAAATGAATCGCGCGACGAAGCTACTATCGCTCACGGGGATCGTCACCGTCATGCTCTGCTCGGCATGTGCCCCTGTCGGTGATCCGGCGTCCGAGAACGTCGTCGCTGTGTCGTCTGAAACAACGATCGTCGAGCAGCTGCCCGCGTCTCCCGTCAAGATCCCCGACGGGCTCACGCAACGGATCGAGGCGGCTATCAAACTGGTGGAGCAACGCGACGTCCAAATTAGCAACGGCTTCTGGACGGTGGCACACGGAATCCTCGGCCTGGGAACCGAGCTAACACTCTACAACCCCGATACGAACCAGCGTGTGAACGCGATCGACTATCTCTGCAACGGTGGCCAGATCCGTGGCATGAAGTTCATCCCGACCGAAGATGGACTCGACGTGCAAAACGGCCCAATGTTCGTCGGGCAAGGGCACGTCGACCAGTTTGTGGCCGAGATGGTGCAAGTGGGTTTGCCTCCCGATCGCAAGTTCATCGTCGATGGCAGGGAGTACACGTTCCTGGACTTTATCCGTCAAACGCAAGCACGAGTCCGAGTGACACAGGATCAGGAATTGAGTTGGTCGATCGTCGCGATCGGCGAGTGTCTGGGGACGGACATCAGCTGGACGAATCGCTTCGGCGAGCAGTTGCATTTCGAGGATCTTGTCCGCTACGAATTGGATCAGAATGTCGAACAGGCTGCGTGCGGGGGCACGCATCGCTTGTTCGGACTTCATTGGGTGTACCGACTGCATCTCCGCAACGGCGGGCAAGAAGTAGGAGTCTGGAAAGAGGTCGCCGCCAAGATGACGAAGTATCAGAACTTGGCCCGCGAGCTGCAGAATCCTGACGGCTCGTTCTCGACGGACTCCTTCCGCGGATCGGCTAACGACCGCGACATGAAGTTGCGGATCAGCACGACCGGCCACATCCTGGAATGGCTCGCTCTGTCGATGACCGATGCTCAGCTGCAAGAACCTTGGGTCCAGCACGCGGCCAACGCCTTGGCACTGATGATCCTGGAGATCCAAGATTCGCCGATGGAGGGCGGCACGCTCTATCACGCGGTACATGCCTTACGCCTCTACGCCGCTCGGCAACCAGGCTGAAGTAATCCGTGGCATAGGCTTCCAGCCTGTCAAACACATTATAAAGACACGTTGGAACTTCGAAGTACACAAGCCTGACAGGCTGGAAGCCTATCCCACTTCGGAATCCGGAATCCTCAATACTCGCGACTCGGATTGATGCCGGGCAGCGGCACCGGATACTTTCCGTTGTCGCCCGCTTGTAACGGCGCGGCCGACGTCATCGTCAACTGATCGATGCCGGGCGCAAATTCGTGATCGCAATTGAGCATCTCGTCGTAGGTGACGACTTGCCCCGTGTGTGCGGCCATGCGGCCCATCGACGTGACGAGACTGGCTTCGGCACCGCGTTTGACTTCGTTATACGGCTTGTCCTGACGGATGGCGTCGATCAGATGATCCCACTCCAACTGATAAGGACTTGGCTCGCTAGCCGGATAGCGCCATGTCAGATCCTCGCTCGCGATTCTCGTACCCTTGTAGGTACTACATAACGCCGGAATTCGCGGGCCGTTCGAGATGACTGCCGATCCTTTCGTACCGTGAGCGTAGCTGGCAAACTCGTGGTGGCAACCCGGAATCGTGCGGCCATCGAGAAACAGCTTGGTGCCATCGGCGAACGTGTACTCGACCGAGTAGCTGTCGAAGTTCTGGTCGACCATGTCGCCGCGATAGTGCCGACCGCCGGACCCTTGGGCGTGGATCGGCCAAGCGTTCTTCATCCAACAGCATTCATCAACATTGTGGATCAAGAAATCGCTGTAGGCCCCGCCGCTCGCCCACAAGAAGGCGTGAAACCGACGGATCTGATACTCCAACTCATTCATACCGTCCGGCTTGAGCCCCGAGTCTGCCGAACCGGTGGGGCCAGCCATCCGGTAACTTCGCATGGCGATCAGTTCGCCGATCTCGCCTTCCTGAATCCGCCGGTGAAGTTCACCACGGGCCTGACAATGACGCCACATCAGCCCGACGCCCACCTTGAGGTTCCGCGCCACCGATTCGTCGGCCAGCTGCAACATCTTGCGAGTGGTTGGCCCGTCGACCGTGACCGGCTTTTCCATGAAGACATGCAGCCCCTTGGCAATGGCGTAAGAGAAATGCACCCAGCGGAACGCCGGTGGCGTGGCGAGGATCACCACGTCGCCCGGCTTCAGACAGTCCATGGCGTTCTTGTAACCGTCGAAGCCCACGAATTGGCGTTCTCGAGGCACATCCACTTGGCTTGGAAAGCTCTTCGCTTCAATTTCCAGGCTGCTCGACAGGCGGTCTTCGAACGCGTCGGCCATCGCGACGAGTTTGATCGGGCCATTCTTAACCGCCAACGCATTGGCCACCGCACCGGTGCCGCGACCGCCGCAACCGACCAGAGCCACTTGAATGGTATTGTTCTCAGCCGCATGGACGCGTTGCGTCGCCGCGAGAGCGAACGTCGAAGCAACGGCGACTCGACTGGAATCCTTCAAAAAGTTACGACGCGTCGTTTTGCTCACGTTGAGATTCTCCTATTCAGGCACCATGATCACATACAGCGGGTCTTCGTCCCGATATCGATCGCAAGATAAAACATTACAGAATGGCTATAGTTTATAAAGTAAAGACAAGAAGTCCAATTCAGAACACTGTATTGGACTTACCCACTGGTTCCCTTCGGAGGGAGGCCGAATGAGGGTTCGCCGATCCTAGCGCGAGGAATCGGCAACGGCCCTATAAAAGGCTTCAATTTTTTCGGTCGTCACTCCCATGGGCACAAAACCGCCCGCCGACACGATCAGACGCGTCTTGTCGGCCATTGATTCGAGAAGCTCGGTGACGCACCGCCGTACGTCGTCGCAAGTCCCCAGTGCCAAGACGTCGCGCGGCGGGATGTTACCCATCAGCGTGACGGTGTCGCCGGCAAGTTCGCGGATCTCGACTGCACGATGCTCGAACGAAAAATTGAAGAGGTTCACACCCAGTTCTTCCAGATACTTTGCGGTGATCAGTCCGTGAGCATCGTTATGCAGAAAGCGGACGGTCGCTTCGAATGACTGAAAGATCCGTTTCATGTACGGCAGGGCGAACTCCCGAAAATCACGCTCGCCCAGGAAGCCCATCAAGTCTTCCAACACGAGAATGCCGTCGATCGATGGAAACTTCTTCTTTTGAAGTTGCAGCCAGTCGACCACATAGTCGGTGACAATGGTCAACAGGCGGTGAATCGCTTGAGGTTCGACGCGCATCCCGATGAGCGTTTCCGTGTGACCTAGCACGTAGGAGGCGATCGTAATTGGTCCGTGACTGGTGGCGAACTTGATCTGGTGACCTGCCTGCTCGATCGCCCGTTGGTTGAGTTCGAGTCGCTTGATCAGCAGCGGAGTGAGGCCGTCCGTGAGGGCATTCGGTGTCTTCAAGGAATCCACGTCGTCGTAATCTCGCAACACTCGCTCGCATGTTGGAAAGCCCTCTTCGGGCCAGATACACTTCGTGCCGAAAGACGGCGGATTCGAAATCATCCCGTATTCCGCCCAGAAGCCCACCAGAAATGTCACGTCCGGAAATCGTCGCACGGCCCGCAGATTGGCATCCAGCCACTGTCGGTCGTCTGCGTAGTAATCCAGCAACGACATATCGGCCCAATCGGAAAACCAAGGACCATCGGCGAGCAGTGCTACCGGCGGCAAGTCCAGCCGCTCGCCGGCAATCACTCGAAGAAGTTGCGTCCATTGTTGCTCGGTCATTCGATCTCTCCGATCACCCTCGAAACATATCCGACATCGGTTGGAAAAGAGATTCGTCTATCGTGTCCAAACGCATTGCTCGGTAGAAACGAGTTTTGACAGCGACCATGATAAGCGTTCGGCGTAAGTACTATCCAGCTCCGATGGCTGGAGCGTGTCTGTTTTGTTCCTCGGCCGCGGCCCAACTTCGTGATGTGCCCGGTCGGTAAATCTCTTGCCGGGCTGTAAGGCTTGTCATTACCCACATATTTACACGACGCAACGATAGGATTGTTACATGTTCTTGTACGGCGAAGCCGTTAAACAACG
>CAUJKL010000879.1 GCA_963204995.1 Planctomycetota bacterium
GTCACCTAAGACTCACCGGGGCCGTTTCAGCTGATTATCCCCGTGGTCCCCGACTGGATGTGTACGATCATTTCCAAACTGCACTCCAAGCAGCCTGCCGACCGCTATCAAACCGCCAACGAAGTCGCTGAATTACTCGCCCGCTGCCAATCCGAGCTGCACCACGCCGGCCAAGTGACGTGCGTTCAAAGTAGCCGTCACGCGCCTTGTGATGAGCCTTCAGCATCGGCCGTGCCAACTGCCAGCCGACCTTCATCTGATCAAACCATCTCGCCGAGTGAGGTCGCTCAACCAAGTGCCCCGGAAGGCTCTTCTCGACGCAGCGAGACGGCACCATCGAACCGCTTCATGTTCGTCGCGGCCAGCATCATCGGCGTTGTCGCGATCATCGCGATCCTGATGCTCAACCGCAAAAGCGACCGCAGCGACACTGCGATCGGAACGCATCAGACATCCGAGCCTGTCGCTGAAATCTCAAATCCAGAATCGGAGATTTCAAATGTCGAATCTCAAATCACAAATCCCACATCTGAAATCGCCAATCCCCGCTCCACCGACCCCGACCGCCGCGCCGCCGAATGGGTGCTGTCGATCGGCGGCACCATCAGTATCAAACAGGATGATCAAGAAACACCAATCGCCACAGTTGGTGATTTGCCCGGCCGGGAGTTTAGGCTCACGGGCGTGAACCTGACCGACAACCAGGGAGTGACTGATGCCGGGCTGGCCAGTTTCGAAGACTGCACGAGTTTGACACGACTGACACTAATTCGCACGCCCGTCTCCGACAGGGGCCTTGTCCACTTCGAGCAATGCAAGGACATCACGGTCCTGGAATTGGCCGCTACGCAGGTAACCGATGCGGGCCTCGTGTACTTCAAGGACTGCCGGAAACTCATTAGCCTTGAACTAAGCACTACGAACGTAGGCGACGTGGGCTTGATGCACTTCCAGGATCTTACAGATCTCGCGTTTCTTTCACTCTCGGGCACTAAGGTGACCGATGCTGGCCTGGGAAACTTCAAGGATTGCAAAAAAATCGAAGGCCTTCATCTACGCCAGACTCAAGTGAGTGATTCAGGCCTCGCACACTTTCAGGACTGCAAGACCCTCAAATCGCTGGACTTGGGTGGCACCTTGCTGAGCGATGCGGGACTGGCCTTCTTCAAGGACTGCCCGAATCTGACACATCTGACTCTGGATGGCACGCAGGTCAGCGATGCGGAACTTGTCCACTTCCATGAATGTAAGAATCTTACGGGGCTGAATCTGAACCACCTTCCCATGGTGACCGATACAGGCCTCGCTAACTTCCATGGCTGCAAGAATCTCACAAATCTCATTTTGCAAGCGACAAGTGCGACTGACGTCGGGATGGCGAGTTTCCGGGACTGTAAGGAGCTCTCACTCCTTAACCTGAGATGGACGCAAGTAACCGATGCCGCTCTTGTCCACTTCAAAGATTGCAAGAAACTCGTCAGAGTAGATCTGATGGGAACACAAGTGAGCGATGTCGGACTTGGTAATTTCAAGGGTTGCTTCGGGCTCGCGTATTTGGTTCTGAACGGCACACCGCTTAGTGATGCGGCGCTGCCAGAACTGGCGAGCCATCCTAACCTGGTGACTTTGGATCTTGCCGATACGCGCATTTCTCAGCATGCTTATGACCAACTGAAGGCCGCACTACCGAACGTTCAGATTACTTGGTCCGACCCGAATCGCAGCGTGGCCGAAGGCGTGCTAGCCGTAGGGGGAACCGTTGAGATTGGAACGCCGGGCAACGCTGACTCGCGACCTGTCGCCGCAGCGACTGACCTGCCCGCTGACTTCTTCCAAGTCCGCCACGTTTCATTTGCTGGCGTCAGCAAACCGCTAGGCGACCTGCTGCAGCAAATGTCTTGGCTCCGTTTTTCTGGGTTCGATCAATTGGAGTCGGTGGACCTGTCGGGAATCTCCGATATGACGCCCTACGGGGGTTTTAGCTTCCTCGCCTCTATCCATGGCTTAAAGGAACTGTCGCAGGCCAATAGTGGCATAAATGGATACTGGCTGGCCAATTTCCCGAAACTGCCGTCACTCACTCGATTGGTGCTTGACAACAATGGCCTCGACGGAGAAATGTTAGCACACTTGGCCAAGTACGCCACGTTGACCGAACTGTCGCTCGTCAACAGCGGACTCCATGACCAGACGCTCACCCAACTGCCGAAACTCCCAGGGATGAAACGCCTCGTCCTCGACGGCAACGACATTCGCGGTCTCGGGATCGCGGCTCTAAGTGAACAACCAGCGTTGACCGACCTGTCGCTCGGCTGCCCGACGCTCGGCGACCTGACGGCCAAGAATCTGGCAGAATTGAAGCAGCTCAAGCGGCTCTCACTCGCAGGCAGCGGACTCAGCGACGCCGGGATCAAACACCTTGCCAGTCTGTCAAACCTCGAATCTCTCGACCTTCGCCGCACGAAAGCCACCGCCGCGGGAATCGCCGAACTGCGAACTGCGTTCCCAAAGTGTAAGATCGAATGGGACGGCGGGGTGATCGAACCGCGACCCACTGCCCCCGACCGCCGAGCCGCCGAGTACCTGCTGTCAATCGGAAGCGGTATTCATATCAATGAGAATGGTCAGATACGTTCAATTGCCGCCATTGCCGATTTACCTTCGGGAGCCTTTGAGCTTAAAGACGTTTTTCTTGGAGGCAACCAGGCGGTTACTGACGCAGGACTTGCGAACTTGAAGGGTTGTACGAAACTGACGACCTTGGATTTACGCGCTACCAAAGTGGGCGATATCGGGCTCGCCAATTTTCAGGGGTGTAAGGACCTGACGTATCTTAGTCTTGCCGAGACTCAAGCCAGTGATGTGGGACTCGCCAGTTTTTCGGACTGTGGAAGCCTGACGTACCTTAATTTGCGCAATACCAAAACAAGCGACGCAGGGATCGCGTATTTTAAGCACTGCAAGCAGCTCTCATACCTTGAACTGCTCTCTACCCAGGTGTCTGATGTGGGGATGCCCTACTTCAGCGACTGCAAGAACCTCACGACCTTGGATCTTCATTCAACGTATGTGACTGATGCAGGGTTGGTCCACTTCAAGGATTGCAAGAACCTTACGAGTCTCAGCGTCCAGGGGGCTCAGATCACCGATGCCGGACTGGCAAACTTTAAGGACTGCCGGGACCTCACACACCTTAGCGTTCAGGCTGCGGCCGTTAGTGATTCGGGGTTGGCGTATTTCAAGGACTGCAACAACCTCATGCGTTTGAATCTGCACGCATCGCCCTTGGTAACCGATGCAGGGATGACTCACTTCAAAGATTGCAAGAACCTGACGCGACTTAGCCTGTCGTATACTCAAGTCACCGATTTGGGGCTAGCGAACTTTAACGATTGCACGAACCTTGCGGAACTGGCGTTGGCCGGCACCCTCACGAGTGATGCAGGGTTATCCTACTTCAAAGGATGCAATAGTCTTGGAACGCTTTATTTGAGCGACACTCAGGTGAGCGACGCGGGATTGACGCAGATTCGAAACTTCAAGGCTCTCACTCGCCTTGAGCTGTGGGGAACCAGCGTAAGTGACGCGGGCCTTGCCGATCTTGCAACCCTGCCGAACCTGATTGCATTGAATGTCGCCAGGACGCGAATTTCCTTTCACGGGTACGAACAGCTCAAGGCGGCGATGCCGAAGTGCCAGATCATCTGGTCCGAACAGAACCGCAGCTTTGCCGAACGAGTTATCGCGATGGGCGGGGCCGTCGCGATCGGTATTCCGGGACAGACGGAGTCGCGCATCATCCATGCCGTGACCGACCTGCCCGGCGCGTACTTCCAGGTCCGCCACGTTTCGCTCGTGGGTGTCACGAAAGAGTTGGCCGAACTGCAACTGGAGATGTCCTCTCTACGTTTCCCTGAGTTCGACGATCTGGAAAGCCTCGACCTGACGGGGGTAACGGGACTGGACTACAGCCTCCTCGCTTCCATCCACGGCTTGCAGGAACTGAACCTTACCACCGCTGGACTGAACGACGACGCATTGGCCAAGCTCCCCAAACTGGCATCTCTAAAGCGCCTGATCCTCGACGGCAACGACATTCGCGGTTTGGAGTCGGCCTCTCTGAAAGAACAACCAGCGTTGAGCGACCTGTCGCTAGGCTGCCCGACGCTCGGCGACCTAACGGCCAAGAATCTGGCGGAATTGAAACAGCTCAAGCGACTCTCGCTCGCCGGTAGCGGGCTCAGCGACGCCGGGATCAAACATCTCGCCAGTCTGTCAAACCTCGAATCTCTCGACCTTCGCCGCACGAAAGCCACCGCCGCAGGAATCGCCGAGTTGCAACGGGCTTTGCCGAATTGCAAGATCACTTCGGACGTCGCCGATGATAATTGCCAGTAAGCTGTAGGAGAGGACACTACGCACCCGTCTTCTTGAGCGTGCTAATGTACTCAACCACATCCACGAGATCCTGTTCGGACATGGTCTTTTGCAGATCGGCGGGCATCAGTGAAACGCTGCTCTTGACCAGTTCTTCGATCTCGTCCTTCGCGATCACTTTATCGATCGACTCGGCAGAGCGGATCGTGACGCTATCGTCGGTCTCGTTCACTTTCAGACCGGAGACAATGTTGCCGCTGTCCAAAATGGCTGAATACGTTTCGTAGTTGTGACTGATTCCCGCATTTGGATCGAGGATCGAGATGAACATCGCTTCCTTGGGCAACTTGCTGCCGATCTCCGACAGGTCGGGCCCAACTTCTTTGCCCTCGCCACGGACCTTATGACACTTGCTGCAAGTGGCTGTCGTCTTGAACAACTCGTGACCGCGTGCCGGATCGCCAGATCGCTTGACCAGTTCGGCGACCGGCGGAAGCGTTTTACTTCCAGCCGTGGCTGGCAACGTGAGATGCTTCGCGACTTCCGTACGAATCGAATCGTCCGTGGATGCGTAGAGGACGTTTGCGACCGTAAAGTTCAAATCGGCCGGAAGTTTTCCGTCTTGAACAACCTGTAACAGATATCGTTCTCCAAGCCGACTCCGTCCCAACGCGTTGGCCGCCGCGGTTCGGAGTGGCCGCGTTCGTTGGTTGTCGATCACCAACGGCTTGAGAATCTCCATCGCCTCTTGATTACCGACGTAGCCCAGCAGCGAAACCGCCTTCGTCGCGACTTCACCAACAACGTCCAACACTTGATCGGAACCAAGGTCCTGTCGGATCTCGGCCAGTCGGTCGAGCAGTTTCCGAAGGACGCGACCTTCTCGCGTGTTTTGCGCCACAAAGTTGAAGATCAGGCAGTCCTTCTCCTGGCCGTAACGATGGATGCGTCCGACGCGCTGTTCCAACCGCACGGGGTTCCAAGGAATGTCGAAGTTAATCATCAGCCAGCAGAACTGGAGGTTGATGCCTTCTCCGGTCGCTTCGGTCGCGACCAGCAACTGGCAGCTTTCCTTGAACTCACGCTCGGCATAGATGCGTGTGCCCGGCGTGTCGCGATCGCCGATCTTCATTCCGCCGTGGATTTGCGTGACCGTTAGTCTCCACTCGATCAACTTGCCGAGCGGTCGACCGTCCTTGCCGTTGCCTGCCAGAAAGTCGAGTGTGTCTTTGTGTTCGGTAAAGATCAGCAGTTTCATGCTCGGGTCGTCGAAGATGCCTTCCTCGTTGAGTACCGATCGCAGCTTGAGCAGCTTGGTCTGAACGTCACGGGTTTCAAGAGGCTTCGCCTGTTCAACCAAGCTGGAAAGCCGAGCAATCTCCTCACGCAAAACGGTTGGATCGACAGAAAGTACTTCGCCTTCCAACTGGTCGATGATCTGTTGCTGTTCTTCGGCGTCGAGTTCGTCGAAATCGTCCGGCACTTTGCGTTGGATTTGCTCCTGACGGTACGCCTCGGGGTCTGCAAGGATCTTTTCACGACGAGTCCGCATACGTTCGAGGCTGCGCCGCACTGCGTAGACCGAGGATGCCATCCGTCGTTGCAGCATTGCCATCGTGAATCCAACCGCTCGCCCTCTCGCCGACTGATCGGCTGCCGCCATGATCGACTGATCTTCGACATAGCGAGTCAACGCATCGTAGAAGACGAGCTCTTCGCCATCGAGTTCAAAGGCGGCACTTCGTACCTCTCGCTTGGTGAACAGCTTGTGGACGTCGCCAGTTTGTGGATCAGGAAACGTAACGAGGGCTTCTTTGGTTCGTCGGAGATAGAACGGGGCTTCATGCTCACGCATTGCCTGTTCGAGGCTCTCGATGCTGCCGTAAACATCACTGTCCAAAAGCGCGAGGAACCGGCGGAAATGATCCGGGTCGCCTTTGTGCGGTGTCGCTGTCATCAGCAGAAAATGATCGGTCATCTTCGAGAGCGACTCGCCGAGCCGGTAGGCGTAAGTTTTGTGATCTTCGCTACGGGCGCTCATTTTGTGAGCTTCGTCGACGATCACCAGATCCCATCGCGATCGCAGCAGACTTTCGCGCGCGTCTTCGACAACCGAGCCCCAAGACACCGACGTGACAACCTGATCGCGTTCCTGCCACGGATTCTGGCCGTAGTTGGCGCGCAGCACGTCGCCACGAATAACCTCGAACTTCTCGCGAAACTTGTCCGCCATTTCTCGCTGCCATTGGAACGTCAGACTCGCTGGGGCGACGATCAGTATTCGCTTGACTAGGCCGCGAGCCTTCAGTTCCTTCAGCAGCAGTTCGGCCATGATCGTCTTGCCGGCACCGGGATCGTCAGCGAGCAGAAAACGAATGCGGGGCAACTTCATAAAGTAGCTGTAAACCGCTTCGAGTTGATGCGGCAGCGGATCGACACGCGCGATCGACAAGGCGAAGAACGGATCGTACTCGTAAGCCAGTCCCAGGCGTTGCGCCTCGATACCCAGCCGAAACATTCGGGCATCGCCATCGAACGGCTCGCGGTCTGCCGAGATCGTGAGCTGCGCCAGTTGTTTCGGGGTCAGCACAGGATCGTAGGTCATGCCCGTATTGCGGCCACGCCCGATCACCTTCAGCGACTCGCCCATCGGCACGCTCGCCAATACTTCGACCGGTTCGGGCAGAGTCGGCCCGGTGACCACGCTACCGACTCGAATCGCATTTGTGTTTGAGTTCATTCTCTGGCCCCATGACTACATTGCAGTCCTCACTACTAGCTTGGTCACTTTCTTTACTAGTCAGTCGCTCGGTCTCTTTCTTCTTGAACATGCGGAAGGCGTAGATCGGAGCCCGATACGCTTTGCGTCATTCCCCCGCCTGAACGTACCGAATCTTGCGACGCGCGGAGAGAAGCCGGAGTTTCCGACGCCCAGACACGCTCACCAAACTTTGCCGCGCTCGGCACCGCTCACAGCTCCGCCCCGAGACAGCCGTCTCGATAGCTTACCAAGCCCGTTAGGCGGGTGGTAGCAGCCGAGCATTGCGATGGAGCTAATTCCGAACCTCGAATGCGTCATATAAGGTGAGGCCAATGGCTTAGCAATTGTGACCTCGTTCGGACGCCGTTTTCACGTCCGTAATCAATTTATTGACGTGGTTGTGAAGCAGCTCTTGTACATCACTGGCCCAATGAATGAGGCCAAGTGGTTTTCCACATCTTCTTGGAGGATCAAACGTGTCTCACATTGTGCAGATTCAAACAGAGATTCGAGATCCTGCGGCGATTCGCGCCGCGTGTGATCGCCTTCGCTTGCCGGAGCCTGTCTTCGGCGCAACGAAGTTGTTTAGTAGTTCAAAGACGGGCTGGGCCGTGCAGTTGCCCGAGTGGCGTTACCCAGTAGTCTGCGATGTCGCAACCGGCAAAGTCGACGACGACAACTATGGCGAGAGATGGGGCGATCAAAAACATCTCGAGGTCGTCGTCTCTGCCAGACGCACTTCTTTCGGCGCCGCGCCTTCACAATCGCCCGGCTCTTGGTAGCTCAGAAACTGATCGCCCGGCAGTCCCTTCCATCACTTGATTGTATCCCGAATTATTCACCGTAGGCCGGACCGAGGTCGCAAACCCATGCCGTAGCTGCGCAAACCGATTTGTTCTCAAACACGCTTTGCGACTCGTAGCCGGCTGCGATTTGCGACCGAAGTTCCGGCGCAGCAACGGTTTGCTTGATACGGCCGACAGATATTGTGAATAATCCGGGTGTATGGGCCGCAGGTGACAAGTCCCGATGGTGGTGGCCCAGCGGCGGCTATTGGCCGATCAACGACACTCGCACAACCGTCGATTCATTCCTACTTGCGTTTGCCACAATCGGTTACGCGCCCGCAGATGACGACTCGTTCGAAGCCGGTTATGAGAAAGTCGCGTTGTACGCTAAGTTCCAGTTTTGCACTTTTTGGAGTGCGACGATTCATCGCCGCTTTGGTATTTTTCGACTTGGCGCCAATTATTCGCTATCCAATGTAAGTTGCGGTGATGCTGAAAAAGTGCTTCGCACTGGAGAGCAAAGCGGTG
>CAUJKL010000880.1 GCA_963204995.1 Planctomycetota bacterium
TCCGTTGGAATGGTAATCTCACCGCTAGTTCATTGCGCCCACCGTTGCGTGCGTGCCCGTCGAATCAAGTACCGGCTGATGCGATTCGTGAACGCTTCCGTCACATCGACCGACTCATCTCGGCGTCTAAGCGTTGCGTGCGTCGGTGTTCACGACCAACGCCAGTTCGGCGAGATAGCCGAGCGAGTCAGCAAGCCTTCTCAGTTCGCGACAGGTCGTGGCCATCTGATAGCCGATCGAGGCGTGGTGGATCGAACTCCGACGAACTCATCTCGGAATACGAATCGCGGAGTAGCGGTCGCTGCGGCCGTTAGGAATTGCGACCTCGCATAGTAGTCTCACGACTTCGGCTACTGGCGGTGCTAGCACACTTCCAAAGCTAAAGATCGGGAGCCCGATAAGCCGATTGACTCGATGCCCCTCTGCCTGCGCGTGTCGCGCGAATCGGCCTTCTCCTCTCGTCTTCAGGTGGTTGTGATGTCGTTGCTCTTTCGAGTTGTGTTTGCCAACGAATGCACCAGCACACACCACAAGCTGGCGCTCGATGCACTCCGGCACTTGAATGACGAGGACGCCGAGCGGTGGCGGAATCTGTTTCTGTACTACTTCGATTGCTATCTCGATGGCTCGAAGGCTCCCGACAAGAAGTTCAAGGACTTCAAGAACCACGTGCTGCATGTCAATCAGAACTACTGGGGAGGTGCGATCGCGAAAGCAGACGAGTGGTACAAGACGACGGTTCGCGAGTTTCGTCGCGGGGCGTGGAGCAAGGCCATCTATTCCGCAGGCGTGTTGAGCCATTACTTCACCGACCCCTTCATGCCCTTCCATACGGCTCAGTCCGAAGAAGAGACGCAAATCCATCGCGCCGTCGAATGGAGCATCACGAAGTCGTATGACGAACTGCAAAACATCTTGGAGGGCGGGGCCGGTTATCCCCAAATGGACTCGCCCGAGAGCGCGGATTGGCTCGGTGAGATGATCCGCGAGGGTGCCGAGATCGGCAACGTGCATTATCAAACGATCATCGATCACTACAACTTTGCCGCGGGCGTCAAAGATCCGCCAAGCGGGCTCGATCAAACCATCAAGGATGCCATCGCCGAGCAGTTGGGCTTGGCCGCAGTCGGCTTCGCGCGTGTTCTAGAGCGCGCCTTCGATGAAGCTCATGTCGAACCGCCAAAGACCAGCGTGACACTCGCCGGTTATCTCGCCTCGCTCACCATTCCGATCAGTTGGGTGACGAAGAAAGTGGCCGATTCAAAGGATCGTAAAGTCGTCCAGGCGATGTACGCCGAACTTCAAAAGAACGGGCGTGTTGACAAGTCGATACCCGCCGACGACCGCGAAGTCCGTCGGCTGCACGCGGAAGAAGTTTTGAAAGTCTCGGTCAGCGAATTGGACCAGCAGCCGCTCGGGCCGATCGGCGAGAAGCACGGTGCGGGGACAGCGGCTCGTGAGACGCCGTGCAAGCCGATCGCGAGCATTTCGCGAAAGACGATCGAAGCAAGCGGTGATCGCTCGCACCAGAAGGCGGTTACGAAGCAGCCTCCCGCAGAGCGGTATTACCTCACACCAAGCGACGATGTCGTCGACGGTCCATCAATCGGCACCAAGACTGCCAAGCGACTCCTGAAGATCGGGATCACAACCGTACAAGACTTGCTGGATTGCAAGCCCGAAGAAGTCGCACAGCAGCTACGTGTGCGGCACATCGATGCGGAAACAATTGAAGATTGGCAGGACCAAGCATCGCTGGTTTGCAGCATTCCCAATCTGCGCGGACACGATGCTCAGATTCTGGTCGCTTGCGGATTCACGACGCGCGAAGCGATTCGCACCGCGTCGGTGGGCGAGATCTTGGCGGCCGCCATTAATTTTGCCAATAGCAGCGAAGGGAAACGAATTCTGAGAAGCAGTTCGCCACCCGACAAGGACGAAATCGAAGACTGGATCGAGTGGGCCACGATCGCGGGTGTGAAGCGTCAAGCAGCGTAGTTGTCACGCGTTACGAGACGCGTTCTCTTGCAACTGCTTCAAAGCGTCGACTGGAATGGGGATGCCCTTGATGATCCCTTCCACGACAATCGACTCGCCGACGACGCCCTGAAAACGACTGACAAGCATTCTCCCGCGGCGGCACTTGATCATTTCACTCATTAAGATCAATCGGCTACCCGGCAGCACCGGATCGCGAAAGCGAACATCTTCTAATCCGCCAAAGCCAACCATCGCCGAGCCAAGCAAGTCGTGCCTCTGAACGTAGTAGCTACAGAGCTGCGCGGCCGCTTCGAGCATGACGACACCGGGCATCAGCGGCATGTTGGGCATGTGCCCTCGGACCCAGAACTCATCCTTCGTAATGTCCTTGTAGCCAACGCAGATATGCCTTTCGTTATCCTCGTATACGACCGCCGTCAGCTGCTCCATCTCATGGCGCTGAGGGTTATACAACCGAATGCCTTCGATATCCGCAACCGGATTCTCGAAATCCAGCTTCGACAATTCGATGATCAGATCTTTGCCTGCCAAGGGCTGGTCCTTTCGTCTCGATTGCTTTCCGTGGGGTAGGCT
>CAUJKL010000881.1 GCA_963204995.1 Planctomycetota bacterium
AGGCAACACGCTACAGGACAGCCATATCGAGGAGCATACAGCGTACTAGGTGAGTCCGATGAGCGAGCGAACCGACCTCGCACCTGAAGTCGCGGCGATCAAGGCCGGGATCGAACCCGTCATCAGCGGTCGGCTGTCACGGTGGGCGAGTTTGACTTCGATTCTGATTAATATCGGCGCTGCGTGCGGCATGTTCGGGTTTGGTGTTGTGTCCCAGCGAATTGGCCGCAAGCCCACGTTCGCGATCGCGCTGATCGCAGCCTTCTTCAGCACCGTCTCGGTGTTCTGGTTCTTGAAGGACATCGGCCAAATGTGGATGGTACCCGTGATGGGCTTCTGTCAATTATCCCTGTTTGCTGGCTACGCGATGTATTTTCCCGAATTGTTCCCAACGCACTTGCGTTCGACTGGAACCAGCTTCTGTTACAACGTCGGTCGCTTTGTGGCCGCCAGCGGGCCGTTGGTCCAAGCTCAATTGATCGCGTTTTTTGCCGGTCTGTACGGGAGCAGTGGGGCGGATGCGACTCGTTTTGCCGGGATCACCATGTGCAGCATTTTTGTGCTCGGTCTGTTGGTGTTACCCTTCCTGCCGGAAACGAGAAATCAGCCGTTACCGGAGTAAAACAAGTAGGTCACGCTGTGCGTGACGAGTTAAGATAGGTCGCCACACCTCCACGGAATGAGAACTCAGCGACAACTCGGGGACGTGCTTTGTAGTTGTGTCTTCTGGTTTCGCCACGGTGGTCTCCTGTTGATCTGGAGTGGTTTTGGCAGACGTCTACAGCGGTCATCGGCTTGCCCGCCGGTCTATTCTACGGCCCGGGGATTCCGGCCTGCGTGCTGGTCATCAACAGGTACGATTCGGCCAAGCGAAAGAGGGTGTTGTTCGTCAATGCCGACCGGAAATACAAGGAAGGCAAGAACCAGAATTCGCTGCGACCCGAGGATATATTGAGAAGATCACGCATGTCTATCGCAACCGGCTCAGCGTGCCGAAATACTCCTGTGACGTTCCGGTCGAGGAACTGGAGCGAGAGGAGTTCAATCTCAACATCCGCCGCTACGTTGATAACTCCCCGCCCCCGGAACCGCACGACGTTCGGTCGCATCTGCACGGCGGTATTCCGGTCAGCGAGATCACGTTGCTGAGTTCGTACTTCGCTAACTAGACGACTGAAAACGGGACAGGTTCAATACTGTTCAGCACGAGATTTGCTAGCCAGAATAACCCTCAAACACAGCACCTTTAGCACGGGATTTGCGCCATGCATTTGACCGTATTGTTTCACTGTCGGGATGGCAGCTGCGGTCATGGTGGTCCAGAATCTCAACCCAACGAACTCCGGCGGCAACGCTCGCAAAGAGAACTGCGGCAGCAAGTCGCTCGGCAGAAGTGCCGCGAAGCGTGCCCCGATCCCGATCCCGATGGCGACTGCGACGTACCGGACTGCGACAATCCCACCGACAAGCCGAAACTCAAAGAGTCCGACATCACCGGACTCAAGTATTCCTTGGCGTGGCCAGCGAAGCGGAGTTACTGGCACACCTGACGAAACTAAAACGGCAAGACGAGGCGACTTCGAAACAACGCTAAGCCACCATCCTCGGTCGTACTCTTGTCCAGCGGTGCGAGTTGTTTGATGCTGCACGGTGGCGGAACCGATTATCCTCGATCCCGCGTAACCCGCTGTGACGCCCAAAAAGTGCTTCGCGCTGGAGAGCAGAGCGGTAACCAGTCGCCGCAGTCCAAAAAATAGTGCAATACTCGAACGAAGGGGGCCAACGAATATAAGGAGACGACGAATGGTTGCAAGACGCTCCTCAGTCATTCGTCGTCTCCTTATATTCGTTGGCAATTACAGACGCTACCGTTCGACAATCACTTGCTTCGTTCTAACGACTCGAGTTAGAATGGTGATCACTCGAATTACCCTCCCTCCTGCCACGAAGCGTCCCACCTATGGCCAGGTTCCACGTGATCGCTGTCGTCGTTTTGCCCCTGGCGGTGCTTGTTTCCGGGCAATACGCGTCAGCCGACGACCCACACCAACCGAAGCCCGTTAGCTTTGAACTTCAAGTGCAACCGATTATGGCAGCTCGCGGTTGTAGCACCGGTGCATGCCACGGCAAACAGCGCGGACAGAACGGATTTCAGCTGTCGCTGCTGGGCTTCGATTCTGAATTCGATTATGCCGCGTTGGCAATGAATGCCCGCGGGCGTCGCGTCTTCCCTGCCGCGCCGGATCAAAGTCTTCTCCTGTTAAAAGCGACGGGCCAAGCGCCGCACGGTGGCGGACAGCGGTTTGCCGTGGATAGTCCGGAGTACCGCATCCTTCGCGATTGGATTGTGGCTGGCTTGCCGCGACGGCTGCCTAATGAGCCGACATTGACCGCCGTCACAGCATCTCCGACAGAACGATTCCTGAAGCCCAGCGAGACGTTACAACTGCAAGTCACCGCGCACTACTCGGACGGCTCGACCGAAGACGTCACGCGGATGGCGATGTTCCAATCGAACGAAAGCGCGATCGTCGCAGTGGACGACGACGGTTTGATCGAAGCCGGACCGATCCCCGGCGAAGCGTCGATTATGGCTCGCTATATGAACGTGATTGCGACCTGCAACGTCGCGATTCCCTTGCCCGGCGCGGTGCCGGACGAGTTGTACGCCAACCTTCCACGGAACAACTTCATCGACGATCTCGTGTGGCAAAAGTTGAAGTCGCTCGGCATCACGCCCTCTGCGCCCGTGGACGATGCGAAGTTCATGCGACGCGTGTACATCGACATTATCGGCACGCTGCCGACGCCCGACGAGGTGCGTGAGTTTCTGGCCGATGCGAGCACGGACAAACGAGAACAGCTGATCAACCGGTTGCTCGATCGTCCCGAGTACGCCGAACTCTGGGCGAACAAGTGGGTGGACCTGCTGCGTCCGAACCCTTATCGCGTTGGCATCAAAGCCGTCCTGAACTACGACTATTGGATCCGTGACAGTTTTCGGCAGAACAAACCGTATGATCAATTTGCGCGTGAGTTGATCGCGGCACAAGGCAGCACCTGGCACAACGGAGCCGCCACGTTGTTTCGCGATCGTCGCTCGCCGGACGAGATCACGACGTTAGTCACGCAGTTGTTTCTCGGCATTCGGCTGGAGTGTGCCAAGTGTCACCACCACGTCTTCGAGAAGTGGAGCCAGGAGGATTTCTATAGCTTTGCTGCTTACTTCTCGCGCGTGGGATACAAGGGAACGGGATTGTCGCCGCCAATTTCCGGCGGCGAAGAGATCGTGATGACGGCCAAGAAGGGCAGCGTCTCGCATCCGTTGACGGGCGAAGTGCTCGAGCCGCGACCGCTGTTCCTGGAGGCACCGCCGATCGATCCAGAATCCGATCCGCGCGAAGCGTTGGCCGCCTGGGTCACGAGCAAGGAAAACGATTTCTTTGCTCAAGTGATGGTGAATCGGATTTGGGCCGACCTCATGGGACGTGGACTCGTAGTGCCGGTCGATGATCTGCGTGCGACGAACCCGCCGTCGAATGGTCCGCTACTGGAAGCACTGGCCAACGACTTTCGCGAGAAACAGTTCAACATCAAGGAAGTCATTCGTTCGATCACCATGTCGTACGTGTACGGGCTGAGTTCCGATCCGACGGACCGCAACGTCGCAGATACGCAGAACTATTCGCGTCACTATCGGCAGCGGCTACGTGCCGAAGTGATGCTCGACGCGATCGCCGATATCACGGCCATACCGAATTCGTTCGCCGCGATGCCGGCGGGTTCGCGGGCCAAGGAGATTTGGACGCACCGAGTTAATTCGCTGTTTTTAGACACTTTCGGCCGCCCCGATCCTAATCAAGATCCACCCTGCGAACGTCAGGAAGATGCGACCGTCACGCAAGCTTTGCACATGATGAATGCGTCAGAGCTACATAAGCGAGTCTCCTCCGACAAGGGACAGGCGGCGAAACTCGCGGCAAGCGACAAGACTCCGGAGCAGATCGTTGAAGAGTTGTATTTGCTTGTCTACGCGCGACTGCCGGACAGCGACGAGCTCGATTTTGGAAACAAGCTGTTCGGCACAGCAACCGATCAAGCTGGGCGCAAGCTGGCCACGGAAGATTTGCTGTGGGCATTACTGAATACCCCCGAGTTCCTCTTTAAGGACTGACCCGTAACCATGCGAAGCACGGACCACTTCCGAAAACCGTTGGTCGGTACGCGGTTGGCAATCTCCGCTTGGTTTGCGTCGATCGCCATCCTGCTGGGAACTGTCGAAGGCGCGGCGCCAAAATGCGACACACTATTTCCAACCGGTGGACAACGTGGGCAGCAGATCGACGTGACGGCCGCTGGCAGCTTCTCCAACTGGCCCGCGTCCGCCTGGGTGGACCGAGACGGACTTCAAATCGAGCCTGACAAAGACAAAGGTAAATTCAAGATCACGATCGCAGATACGGCAAGTGGCGTGTATCTGATCCGTTTCTACGACAAGGAAGGAGCGACGCAGCTGCGTCCGTTCGCCGTCGATTCGCTGCCCGAGGTTTCAGAGACAGAGCCCAACGACGAGTTGATCGCTGCCAATAAGATCGCGGAGTCGGCCATCGTTAACGGACGATTGGAGAAGTCCGGAGACGTCGACGGCTTCGTCATTGAGGCGAAGGCTGGCCAGACATTGGTCGCCTCGCTCGATGCGAATCAGACGTTTGGTTCGCCGATGGATGCCGTGCTGCAAATTTGTAGCGCGGACGGATTCGTGCTGGCACAAAACGACGATGAGCGAGGGCTTGATCCACAGATCGCCTTCGTCGCACCACGCGATGGAAGTTACGTTGTTCGCACGTTCGCGTTTCCGCTGGTCCCAAACAGCACCATCGGATTCTCCGGGGCTGCCAATTACATCTACCGATTGACCTTAACCACCGGCGGCTTCATCGATCAAGTGTTTCCGCTGTCGTTGCAACCCGACGTTTCTTCTGATTCGCTGCTGTTTGGTTGGAACCTGCCAGCAGGCGTGGCGATTGCCCAAGCGGCGACGAATGGCCCAGGCAGATTGTTCGCCTCGCATCCGGAGTTCGCTTCGTCGGTGCAACAATCGTTGACAACCTATCCCGTCGTCGCCGCAACTCCAGTGTTAAGCCAAGCCAATCCGCAACCGGTCGAATGGCCTGTCGTCGTCACCGGTCGCATCGATGGTCCACGAGACGAAGACGTGTTTCAAGTCACGGCGGCCAAGGGAACGAAGCTGTCCATTCAAGTCGAGTCGGATTCGCTGGGCTTCTTGCTCGATCCGCTCGTCCAAGTACTCGATGCGGAAGGCAAAATTCTTGGCGAAGTCGACGATACCAATCGCAATCGCGACTGCCTGCTCACGCAAGCGATTCCGGCCGACGGAACCTACCGCGTTGTCGTTCGCGATGTGCATCGACACGGCGGCTTTCGTTACGTCTATCGAATGACCATCGACGAAGCAAAGCCGGACTTTGCCCTCAAGATGGCGAGCGACACGTATGTGCTGACATCCGGAAAGCCGCTTGAGATCCCAATCACGATAGAGAGAAAGAATGGCTTCAGCGGAGAGATCGAGGTGCATGCAACGGGGCTTCCCGAGGGAGTAACTTCCGAAGTCGTCAAGTCGGAAGCGAAAGGCGACTCGTCCAAGTCGGTGAAGGTTGTCTTGAAGTCTGCGACGGGACCGGTCTCAGCCGCGTTCCGCGTTACGGGGAAATCAAGCGGCGATGGGGCCATCGAGCGAACGGCGAGCTACGTTATCGCCGGCACGACCGCCGAGTTCTCGGCTGCCTGGCTAACGGTTGCGGCTTCTGCCGGCAAGTAGGTTTCTGGCCGCATCTTTCACGAAGTTCCTGTTGTTGCCCTGAAGAACTTCGCGACCGCATGTTATGCTAGACACACCGGTTTGCTCGTGCCTAGTGATCGTCGTAGTGTGATCTGTGGGGCTGGGTGCCACTGGCTCTGCCAGTGATCTCCGCAAAACATCACAGCGACGACGGCACTGGCAGAGCCAGTGGCACACTAAATTCGTTTCCCTCATGACTCTTGAATGCTGATGCCTGCTGCTTCTGATTCTGCCGATGTCTCTCCGTCAAGTTCGCTATCGAAGCGATGGCCACTCGGTGTCGCTCTGCTTGTCCTACTGGCAATGGGCGGCGTCGTGTTTGCCGACTGGTGGACCTGCCTCCCCGAAAACGAACCTGCCGGGTACGTTGGCCGCCAAACTTGCATCCAATGCCATCAACAGGAAGGCCATCTTTGGGAAGGCTCGCACCACGATCTGGCAATGGATTTGGCGACACCGCAGACCGTGCTTGGCAACTTCGACAACGCCAAGTTGGAACACTACGGCATCACCAGCCGCATGTTTCTCCGCGATGGCAAGTACATGGTCAATACCGAAGGCCCGGATGGCGAGATGACGGATTTTGAAGTGAAGTACGTGTTCGGCGTTACGCCCTTGCAGCAGTATATGGTCGAGTTTGATCGCACGAAGGACATGCCAGCGAACGAAGTCGCTCGCGTGCAGGTGTTGCGAGTTTCCTGGGACACAAAAAAAGAGGAATGGTTCTACCTGCGACCGCCCGATGTCGATGAGAAGCTGGCTCCCGACGACGACCTACATTGGACGGGCATCGCACAGCGTTGGAACAACATGTGTGCCGACTGCCATTCGACCAACTTGAAGAAAGCCTACGACGACAAAACCAAGACGTATCACACGACGTTTTCCGAAATCGACGTCAGCTGCGAGGCTTGCCACGGCCCCGGCAGCATGCACGTGAAGCTGGCCGAGTCGAAGTCCTTGTTCTGGGATCGCAAACACGGCTATGGCCTGGCGGAATTGAAAGACAAGGACACGAAGAAGCAGCTCGATACCTGCTTCCAGTGCCACTCGCGCCGCCGCATCGTCAAACCGGGATATCGACCGGGCGAAGATTTTTATGATTACTTCGCCAACGAGTTATTGTTGGCACATACGTACCATGCAGACGGCCAGATCCTGGATGAAGTCTACGTGCATGGCTCGTTCATTCAAAGCAAGATGTATCACAAGGGAATTCGTTGCACCGATTGCCACGATCCGCATACCACTCGCTTGAAGCACGATGGCAATCAGGTTTGTACGTCCTGCCATCAACACCCCGCCGGTAAATACGACACGCCCACGCATCACCGGCACAATGTCGGCAGCAAGGGTGCGTCATGCGTCGAGTGCCACATGCCGGAAACGACCTACATGGCCATCGATGCTCGCCGTGACCACAGTCTGCGGATTCCCCGGCCCGATTTGAGTGTCAAGCTGGGAACGCCGAATGCCTGCACGCGATGCCATCTCGACCGCGCGAAGCTCCCGACCGAAAAACGTGAAAAGTTCACGCAATACGCCGATTGGCTTGCCGCGGCGCAGGGCGATCAAGAAGTAAAGTCGTCGCTATCGGAGGTTGATCGATGGTCGGCGAATTACTTCCGTCAGTGGTACGGCGAGAAGGAGGATCTGTCGACGAATTTCGCCAACGCGTTTACGGCGGCCAGGAAAGGCGAAGCGGCGGCGGCTCACGATCTCGCGGTGATCGCGAAGAATAAACGGTTGCCTGGCATCGTTCGTGCGACTTCCCTCTATGAATTGGGTCAGTACGCTCCCGCGGATGTGATCGATACCACGGAAAAATTGCTCGCCGACGACGATCCTCAAGTCCGAACAACGGCCATCGCCAACCTCCAACTGGTCAACGACGACTCGCAATTGATGCGTCTGCTTCTCCCCCTGCTCGAAGACCCCGTTCGATCCGTACGCACGGAAGCCGCTCGCGTGTTAGCTCGCGTGCCGAAGCAGTTAATGAATGGTGGACAAAGGCGGTTGCTGCAAGCAGCGCTCGACGAGTTTAAGGAAGGCGTGCTGGTGAACAACGACCGAGCCGCCGCTCATCTGACGCTGGGGGTTGTGTATGAAAGCATGAATGAATTGCAAGCCGCCGAGGATGCCTATCAAACAGCGATCCGCGTCGAACCGACCGTGACGGGACCAAGAACGAACCTCGCGGCCTTACTCGAACGTCAGGCAGAAGAAGCCGAGAACAACGCTCGCCGCATCGCTCAGCAGAATCGCGAAGCCGCCATCGACAGCATCATGAAGTCACAGCAATTGCGCGAGCGAGTGGCCGAGTTGCGGAAGGACGAACTGCCACTGCTTGGCCGCGATGCCAAGCTGGCACCGGATAATGCCGCAATTCAATATCGTTACGGCTTGTCGCTTTATCTTCACGATCAGCAGGAAGAAGCATTATCGGCACTGACCAATGCCGTCCGACTCGAGCCGAACACGCCGGACTTTGTGCTGGCGTTGGCATTGCTCTACCGTCAGCAAGGCGATCTAGTCAACGCCATCAAGCAAATCGAACGCGTATTAGAACTGCGGCCAAACGATCCCAGCTATCAACAACTCTATCGCGAAGTGCGCGATCAAGCCGCTCAACCGGCAGGGCCACCTGCCGAAGGTCGGTAAAGTAGATCAGTGATAAGTTGTAGGCTGGGTCGCGATCCAGCCGACACTCGCATGAAGATCCATGAGGCCCCGATTGCAGGTTGGCCGTGAAGACCGATCGCATGAACGCTTAGGTGATCGGCTCGTGATATCCACGATCAATCGCTTCTGGTATGTTCGTCACTCGGTTGTACGCTTTGATACTGAACTGCATCCGATCGATGACGGAATCCAAATCGAGTCGAGATGTGTAAAGAAAGGCCGCTCGGACATGTGTACGATGAGTCCATTGCTCGGATGGAAGTGTGTAGCCCTTGAAAGCGGAAAAAAACGCGTCGTCGTTCGGCGTTTCACCGATCGCATGAATCGACTTACACGGCAGAACCCTTTGCTAAAGTCGTCTCACCCACAGGCACGCACTTCCGTCGCTTTCCTGTTGTTGTTGCTGCTGTGTGCGTTTACAAGCATTCATGCGGCGGAACCGATCGATGCAGACCTCCTCCTGGCAAATGGGACATTGCATCTCGGCGACGGTCAACCACCATCGCTGGGCGACGTGGCAATTCGTGAAGACAAGATCGTTGCGGTCGGCGAATTCGCGATCGGTAAAGTCAAACGGACGATCGACTGCACGGGTTTGATCGTCTCGCCCGGCTTCATCGACCTGCACAACCATAGTGACGATCCGGTCACCCGCAAGGAAACTCGTGCGGTCGTGAACTTTTTGACGCAAGGTTGCACGACGATCGTCACTGGCAATTGCGGCAGTGGGCCCGTTAATGCTCGCACCTATTACGACAAGATCGACGAGTTCGGTGTCGGCGTGAACGTCGCACATCTGCTGCCGCAAGGCTCGCTGCGACGTGAGGTGATCGGAAACGAGCAGCGTCGCGCTACCGATGACGAGTTGACTCGCATGAAAGAACTCGCCGATAAAGCGATGCAAGACGGAGCCTGGGGCATGTCGTCCGGATTGATCTATGTGCCGAGTTCATACGCGGATACGGCGGAACTCACCGAGATCGCGAAGGTCGTCGCGAGCCATCACGGTATTTACGCGAGTCACATTCGCGGCGAAGGCACCGACTTGCTGGATGCGATCGGCGAGGCATTGGAGATCGGTCGTGGTGCCAAGTTGCCCGTTCATATTTCGCACTTCAAGTCATCGGGAAAGGATTCGTGGGGACTAGTGCGAACCGCTGTCGACGCGATCGAACGCGCACGAACCGCTGGGCAGGTCGTTACTGCTGATCAGTACCCTTACACGGCGTCGAGCACTTCACTTTCAGCGACATTCATTCCGGCTTGGGTACGTTCGGGCGGCAGCAAACAGATGCTGGCTCGCATCGAAGCGGGCGAAGAATCGCAACGCGCCCAAGCCGCAATTCGCAAGAAGCTCGAAGTCACCGACGCCGGTCAACGCATCCAAATCGCCAACTACACACCGCGGCCCGAATGGGCGGGGCGACGCCTGAAGGAGATCGCCGACGAAGAACAAATCGAGCCATTCGACTTGATTCTGCAGATCGAGAAAAACGGCGGGGCGCAGGTCGTGAACCACAGTATCAGCGAAGAAGATGTCCGCTTCGTGATGCAGTTGCCCTGGGTAGCAACCGCGTCGGACGGCTCTTCGCGAATCCCCAACGAAGAGGTTCCGCACCCGCGCAGCTATGGGACGTTTTCGCGAAAGATCGGTCATTACTCCGTTCGCGAGCAAGCCGTTCCGCTGCCACAAGCGATTCGCAGTGCGAGCGGATTGCCTGCGGACATTCTTGGCCTCAAGGATCGCGGCTATTTGCGGCCCGGCTACTTCGCCGATGTTATTGTGTGGAGCGAGAACGAGTTGATCGACCGGGCTACCTTCGATTCGCCGCATCAGTATTCAGACGGCATTCGTTACGCATTCGTTAACGGCACGCCAGTCATCTCGGACGGCGACGTAACGGGAGCGTTGCCGGGCCGGGCGTTGCGGCACAAGTCGCTAGAGAAGTGACGGGCTCTTCGGATTTGAACGGCGATGGTCTATCCTACCAACTTGGCGCTTCACCTCTTCCTATGTCGCAGAGTCTCGCATGACCGAACTTGAATCCGACACTTTGCAAGCGGCGCTTCAGCGACATGCGATCGAATTGCCTCCGGAACAAGTGGAGCATTTGGATCGCTACTGCAAATTGGTCTGGGACTGGAATACCAAGATCAACCTCACGCGTCACACGGATTACGAGAAGTTCGTTTCCCGCGATCTGGTCGACACGCTGGAACTGTCCAAGTTGCTCGCCGAAGGGGAGGAGGTGCTGGATGTCGGTAGCGGTGGCGGCGTGCCCGGCGTCTTGCTGGCGATACTGCGTCCCGATTTGCACTTGGCACTTTGCGAGTCGGTCGGCAAGAAGGCGGCCGTGTTGGAGCAGATCGTTCGCGGGCTGGACTTACCGACACCGATCTACGCTTGCCGAGCCGAACATCTGTTGGGCGATTTCCGCTTCGACGCCATCGTCGCCCGCGCGGTTGGACCGCTGTGGAAAATGCTGAAGTGGTTCGAGCCGCATTGGCTTTACATCGGTCGGCTGTTGGCGGTCAAAGGTCCAAAGTGGCCCGAAGAACGCGGCGAAGCTCGCCATCGCGGCTACATGGGTAAGCTCAATCTACGAACGGCAGCCTCGTACCCACTGGCCGGCACCAAGTCCGATAGCGTGATCCTGAAGATCTGGCCAAAAGGCGCACCGGAACGATAGTTATCTAGTGTGAAGCCGATCAGCGTACGATGGTGATCGCCAGCAGCCAGCGGATTGGCGGCGACGTTAGCGGCAGCCCGCTATTGATCTGCATATGGTTCGTTTTTCCTCGGTTCGGTTCCCAACCAGAGGACGTTGCCGTCGATGTCCTCGAACTTCATTTCGTATGCCCATGTGAAGTTTCGTGGTTCCTGGAATACCTTGGCCCCGTTGGTTCGGTATTCGTCGAACAGTGATTCATCCGCTAGGCCGATCCAAGTCCACACTGGCGACACAGGCTTGGAATGTTTCATCAGCATGATGGGACGGCCATCTCTTGAAACGGAGCAAACTGTACCGTATTGAACGTCTCCCCAATCGAGTTGGAAGCCTAGCGTGTTCGTGTAGAAATCAACGCTGGCTGCCAGATCGGCTACAGGTAAAACGGGGATGGTGCATTCTACCTTGTCAGGCATCATGGGGGCTCGCTTTTTTCATCGAGTACTTCTGGAAGAGCAGTCGTGTCATGAGGGATTCTTGGCGTCTTCGAGCAGCGCAATGAACTGCCGCATCGATCCGTTCTTCTGTCGAGCTTAGGGTTACATCAAGAAATCAACTGGCGGCTCGTGTTGCAGAAAACACGAGCCGCCAAAGTTGTAAATCATGGAGTCAAATTGCAATCGGCACCGTGTGTGGATTGCCATGAATTAGGCATCGAGTGCCATCATCATCACTACTTCTGCTTCGCCGACTTCTGGCAGGCTCCGTGGCCGCAACCGCCCTTCTGGGAAGCTCCCTTATCGCAGCCGCCTTTTTGGCAAGCGTCGCCGCCCTTTTGGCAGGCACCCTTGTCACAGCCGCCCTTTTGGCAAGCATGGCCACCCTTCTGGCAAGCACCCTTGTCGCAGCCGCCTTTTTGGCAAGCATCGCCGCCCTTCTGGCAAGCGTCTCCACCCTTTTGGCAAGCGTCTCCACCTTTCTGAGTAGCACCATTGCCAGCCCGTCGAGCGAAAAGCTCAAACGCGGTTGCAGGTTGGGCGCTGAACAGCAAAAGTCCACAGATGGCGATCGCGGCAAGTATTACGCGTCTTGGCAAAGCTTTCATCAATCAGATCCTCATCAGTTTGCAGCTAGTTGAAATGGTCCAGTCGTCAGGAGTCGTCCCGCACGAGTACATGGCTCCCAGCGGGCTCCGCCGAAGGCTTAGGAGCGGCCTGCAAGAGAACATCGACGCGTTGCTCGCAAATTGAGAGAAGGATTCTGATCGTTTGCACATCCCATACCATCCGACCGACTCGCATTGCAGGCACGTAGCTAATTGCCGGTGTTACCCGAATGGCCACAGCGAAGCGAGCGTCGAGCGTCGCGCGAACGATCTTGGCTGCCTTGCGATGTCACTAGAGGCCGACGATCAGCTCGCTGGCCTTGCCCAGCGTGTTTCGTATTGCCGCATTGGCTCGCTGTTTACGATCTCCCCCTGTCAGTTTCTGGGATGCCCATCCGAGTCGCTCACCATCCCCGCCAGAGTTCCAAATACAATCCCATCGAACGCCGCTTCTTCCCGCATCTCAGCCGAGCCCGCACGGGCCTGCTTTTCGATACCTTTCGGACAGTCACGGAACTAATGCGAGGCACATCCACTTCAGCTGGATTGACAACAACTGTCAACGTCATCCGTCGGCTGGATGAAACCGGCAGAAGTGCGACTGGCGAAATGGAAGGCTACATGCGATCAACTATCAACTTTGACGACGTTCTGCCAAAATGGAACTACACCATCACGCCGCAACTCGGACAATAATTCCTCGAACGGCCCTAGAAGGGACCAGTGGAATTTGAGGCTTGAGGCTTGAGGCTTGAGACTTGAGACTTGAGACTTGAGACTTGAGACTTGAGACTTGAGACTTGAGACTTGAGATTTGAGATTTGAGATTTGAGATTTGAGATTTGAGATTTGAGATCCTATGCTCGACCGCCCTGTCATCGATATGCGACGCTTACATCGATTCTTCGGACCGACACGGGCGGTGAATGATATTTCGTTCGAGGTCATGAAAGGAGAAGTGTTCGGCTACATCGGTCCCAACGGCGCTGGCAAGACAACCAGCATGAGAATTCTCGCGACGCTTGATATACCAACGTACGGCGACGCGCTGGTCGACGGCTTTTCGGTCATCAATGATCCGGATCGCGTACGACGTCGACTTGGTTTCATGCCAGATTATTTTGGCACCTACGCGGATGTGAATTGTCGCGAGTATCTCGACTTCTTCGCCCGCGCTTATGGACTGCGCGGCAACGAGCGGCGTCGAGCGTTAGCTCATGTCATGGGCTTCACGAAACTTGACGGTTTGGCCGAAAAGCCAATTCGCGGCTTATCCAAGGGGATGAAGCAACGGCTCTGCCTGGGACGGTCGATGATTCATGACCCCAGCGTCCTGATCCTCGATGAACCTGCCGCCGGGCTTGATCCGCGGGCGAGAATCGAACTGCGTCAGATGATTCGCGAGTTGGCAGACAAGGGAAAAACGATACTCGTCAGCTCGCACATCCTGACGGAACTTGCGGAGATGTGTGACCGTGTCGGCATCATCGAGCGCGGAGAGTTGCTGGCGGTTGGCACGGTGGCGGAAATCCAACGAGGCCAGATTACTCATTGTCAGATTAAGGCTCGTATTCTTGGAAACGTCTCGGCGGTCGCTACGTGGCTCGACGGTCGCGTCGATACCGAGAACATTCGCGTCGATGGACATCTGATACGATTCTCCCATGTCGGTGAAACAGACCAGCAAGCAAAGCTGCTCCGCGAGATGATTTTGGCCGAGTTTGCGGTGGCTGAGTTTGGAATCGAGCAGCGTTCGCTGGAAGACGTCTTCATGCATGTGACGCGAGGGGTTGTGCAGTGAGCGAGCAGCGAGAAAAGCGGAGAGTTGAGAGCGGAGAGCCGGAAATGATGGGGAGCACCGCCTAATGAGTTTGACCGACGCTTCCACTTCGCCGTTTGCGGCAGGCGATCCGGCGAAAGCAACGCAGGACGTCGCATCCAAGCGTTCCCTGTGGCAGGCGATCGAGAATTCGCTCGAATTGGGCGGCGAGCGATTGAATCCCATTCTGGTCAAAGAAGCTCGCCAAGCTTTAAAGAGCAAGCAGTTTGTGATCACGTTCACCTTATTGTTGCTGGCCGGTTGGGTCTGGTCGATGCTCGGCGTCGCCTTATTGTCGCCTGGCGTTTACTACGCTCCAGGCGGCCGGTTCATGCTGTCCGGCTATTTCATCATTCTCACGATTCCCGTCCTGGTGATCGTGCCATTTTCGGCTTTTCGTTCCTTGGCGGCGGAGCGCGAAGACGGGACGTTCGAGTTGCTTTCGATCACGGCTTTATCGTCGCGCCAGATCGTCACGGGAAAACTCGGCAGCGCCGTGCTGCAAATGCTTGTCTACTACTCGGCACTCGCTCCGTGCATCGCCTTTACGTACCTGTTGCGCGGTATCGACATCGTGACCATCGTGTTTCTATTGTTTTGGACACTGGTTGCGTCAGTATTGCTGGCGTCGGTCGGGCTGGTCGTGGCTACGGTCACGCGAGCCCGACATTGGCAAGTGCTGCTGTCCGTGTTGTTGTTGGTGGCGCTCTGCATCGTCACGCTCATTTGGACGACGAGCTTTGTCAGCTTGATTACCGACACCCAGGCGGCGGCTTTCGACGACGCGGACTTCTGGCTGGCCATGGCATGCATCATGACGTTTTGCATCTCGCACGCCATCATGTTCATTCTAATCGCGGCCGCGCAGATCAGTTTCGCCAGTGATAATCGATCCACCAGACTGCGCATCATGCTGCTCATTCAGCAGACGCTCTGGCTGGGCTGGATGATGTTCTTTTGGATTCGATTTGAAGAATGGGCGTTCCTAAATATTCTCGTTTGCGTCGCGGCGATTTATTGGACGCTGGCCGGTGCTTGTCTCATGGGTGAAGCGGCAATTCTTTCGCCTCGCGTTAAGCGATCACTGCCACAGAGTTTTCTAGGACGCATGTGTTTCACCTGGTTCAATCCCGGATCGGGTACCGGTTACACGTTCACGGTCGCGAATCTATTGACGTTACTGATCGTCACCGTAGCTGCTGGATTGACGGCCGAGATGGAAGGATTTTCCGCCGCGAGAGGGAACTTCGACTGGTTGCTGTTCGTCACACTGGCGGTCGCCTATGTTGTGCTCTATCTGGGCGTTGGCCGCTTACTCGTGTTATTGCTACGGCAACTCGGTCGCGTGACAATGTTGCTCACGTTCCTCGTCAACGTGTTCTTGGCCGTGGTGGGCGTGGCGATACCTCTGTTCTTTCAAGCCTGGCTCGAAGGTTATGGTCGGATGTCCTATTCGCTTGTCCAGCTGACGAATTGGGTCTGGACGCTGGAAGAAGCCGGGGACGGCAACCTGCTTTCGTTCAGTCTGGTCCCGATCATTGTCTATGGCAGTGCAGGAATTGTGTTTCTTTTGAACTTGCTGTTCGCGATCTACGAAGTCGAGCAAGTTCGACTAGTGACTCCCGAACGCGTTTTGCGAGACGAGCTCGAATTGCATCCACCACCTGACGACTCACAGCGGCGAGCCAGTCCGTGGGACGAGCCCATGGTTACCTAGTCGTGGGGGACGATAACTTGTTTTCGAGGTTTGCCACCCAGAAAACGTTGTTTCTTCACGGCCCCTTCCCCGCTAAGATATTGGTGGCACGCACGTTCACCCCATTGCTGCGGGCATCCACAAAGGCCTAACTACAAATGCCGACTGTCTTGATCGTTGACGATTCGCCGCTTGATCGTCGTTTGGCGACTCGCTTCCTTGAAGAGGTTGGGTTTAATACCGTCGCCGTCGAAAACGGGCGGGTGGCGATCGACCAGGTCTCCAGCGTCAAGCCCGACGTTGTCCTCACGGATATGCAGATGCCCGAGATGGATGGGTTGGAATTGGTCGAACGCATGACGCTCGAACATCCGACCATTCCGGTGATTGTCATGACAGCATTCGGCAGCGAAGCGATCGCAGTCACTGCTTTACAACGTGGCGCCGCGAGCTACGTGCCGAAACAGGATCTGCACAAGGATCTCGTCAGTACGGTTAAGAACGTACTTTCGGTCACTCGCATGCGACGCGAAACCCGCACGATGCTCGATTCGATGCGTCGGCTCGAAGCCGAATACGTCTTGAACAACACTCTCGAAGGTCTCGACTCGCTGATCGGTTATCTGAAAGAACAGCTGCGTTTCATCCGACTGCTGGGCGAAGCTGACATCTTGCGAGTTGGAACGGCGGTCTACGAAGCGTTGGTCAATGCGATCGAGCATGGCAATCTCGAAATCAGCTCGGACGAACGCGATAAGCCTGCGGGCGTTTATCGCCGCATGGTCGAGGATCGCGCAACCGACCCCACATTCCGGACACGCCACGTTTATTTAACGACGATTCTGACACGCACCGAAGCAACGTTTACGGTCCGCGATCAGGGCCCTGGCTTCGAACCGAGCTCGCTGCCCGATCCGACGGACCCTGAGAATGTTGGCAAAGTGAACGGTCGGGGAATGTTTTTGATCCGTACGTTTATGGACGAAGTGCGTTTTAACGAAACGGGAAACGAAATCACCATGATCAAACGCCGGACGCGTTAACCTTTTTTCTCGTTGATACTTCAGCCTGCCGCATGTTGCCCAAGTGATGCGTTCTCACCGGGCTGAGTTGGCCCATCACATGACGCTGCATTTTGGAGGACCGAGTCCCCGCGATGCGAATCCCCAAAGTTCAGACAACCGTCTCAACAACGTTCCGCCGGCGAACCAACAGAAAACTGCCTGTTTGGTTGGTTCTCGTCATTGTTGCCCTGTCGGCGTTGATCTTCTGGCTCGACTTGGCGGCACCAGCCGGGGCAGCGTGCGGTGTGTTGTACGTGTCGATCGTCTTGCTGTCGCTGCGGTTTCCAAACCGGAAGGCGATCCTGGTCGCTGCCGCCTTCTGCTCGTTTCTGATTCTTACCGCTGCGTTGACCGGGTTGGTGGCGAAGCCGTGGTTGCGCGATCCGGCACAACTGGCCACCAACGGACTCCTGCAGCTGTTTGCCGTCTGGGTCGCAGCCGTCTTTGGCTTCCATATCAAGGCGTTAGAGAACTCGCTGCTCGACTCCAAGGACGATCTGGAGCAACGTGTGGAAGAGCGTTCTGCTGCGCTGCAACGAGCAACTCGAGAGCTACAAACCGAGATCGATGAGCGTCAGCGCGCCCAACTGGAACTTGGACGTTCCGAAGCACATTACTTTTCCCTGATCGAAAACTTGCCGATCCATGTGATCCGAAAGGATGTCGCCGGTCGGTTCACGCTAGCCAGTCCGTCGTTCTGCGAGCTGAGCGGGACTCCGATCGACAAGCTAATTGGAAAAACCGACCACGATCTCTACCCGCGCAATCTTGCCGACAAGTATCGGGCGGACGACTTGCATGTCATCGAACAGCGAACCGTGATCAACGATGTGGAACGGAACCAGTTACCAGACGGAACGACTTCGTACGTTCAAGTCATCAAGATGCCGATCGTTGGCGACGAAGGTGAAGTCGTCGGGATTCAAGGGATTTTTTGGGATGTGACGGCTCGGATGCAAGCCGAAGACGAGTTGCGCGAGAGTGAGGCACGCAAGCGGGCGATTTTCGAAACGGCCGTGGATTGCATTCTGTTTCTCGATGAAGCCGGTGCGGTCGTCGAGGTCAATCGCGCGGCACTCCGCATCCTGCAATGCACACGGCAAGAAGTACTGGGGAAAGAATTCGCCGACATCTTTGTCACACCGATCTGGCAACAACGCTTTCGTGAGAGTTTGTCGCGTTATCAAGGTGACGGCGAGATGGGGTCGATGCTGGGCCGCCGTTTGGAAGTGGAGCTACAACGAAAGACCGATGAAAAATTCATCGCCGAGATCGCGACGCAGCCGATCCCGTTGAAAGGCTCGGCGGGCTTCGCCATTTTCCTCCGAGATATCACCGAACAGAAACAACATGAAGAAACGCTCCGCACGGCCAAGGAAGCCGCCGAAGCTGCGAGCCACGCGAAGAGCCTGTTTGTGGCCAACATGAGCCACGAGATCCGCACACCGATGAACGCCATTGTCGGCATCACGGAATTGCTGCTTGATACGCAACTCACACGCTCGCAGAGCGATTATCTGGCGATGGTTCAGCAATCCGCCGACTCGTTGCTCGGCGTAATCAACGACATCTTGGACTTTTCGAAGATGGAAGCGGGGAAGCTCGACCTGGACGAATCCGATTTCGAGTTTCGCGAATCGATCGGCGACATGATGAAGGCGTTGGCGCTGCGAGCGCATGCCAAAGGCTTGGAACTGGCATTGCGAATTGCACCCGCGGTCCCGCAGTGGCTCTGCGGAGATCAACATCGGTTACGGCAAGTGATCGTGAATCTCGTCGGGAACGCGATCAAATTCACCGAGGCTGGAGAAGTCGTTCTGAATGTCGAAGCAGAGTCCGCTCGTGAAGATAGCATCCTGTTGCAGTTCTCGGTTATGGACACTGGCATCGGCATTGCGGCGAGTCGCCGAAAAGCCGTCTTTGCGGCGTTCGAGCAAGCCGACAACAGCATGACGAGAAGATATGGCGGCACAGGGCTCGGATTGGCGATTGCTTCGCGGCTCGTCCAACTGATGGGAGGGCGAATCTGGCTCGATAGCGAGGAAGGCAAGGGCGCGACTTTTCACTTTACGATCCGCTTCGAGGTCGCATCCACGCTCGGCGAGACTGCTGCGTCTACGCCCGCTCGCGATTTCACAGGTTTGCGAGTCTTCGTCGTCGATGACAATGCCACAAGTCGCCGAATCGTCACCGAGATTCTCGAAGGCTGGAATATGCGACCGACGTGTGTCGAAAACGCTGCGGAAGCGTCATCAGAACTGCAGCGTGCGAAACAGGAGGGCGAGTCGTTTGACCTGCTGCTGCTGGATGCTCAGATGCCAGGCGTGGACGGTTTTGAACTGGCGAAGCAGATCGCAGACGACGGCGTATCGAGCGCTCCGATTGTGATGCTGCTCACTTCAGGTGACCATCACCGTCGCGTCACTCGCTGTGAAGAACTTGGTCTAGCGGCCTACTTGATGAAGCCCCTCAAACTGTCCGAGTTGTCGGACGCGATCGCCTTGGCGGTTCATAAGACAGAGCGTGGCAAGCCTGTCGTCTCCAACGAGAACGTCGCCGTGTCGATCCCACCGCTCGACATCTTGTTGGCGGAAGACAGTTTGGTGAACCAGAAAGTCGCGATTGGACTTTTGGGACGCAGTGGCCATCGCATCCACATCGCGAACAACGGACGAGAAGCCGTTCAGGCCACGAAGCATGAACGTTTCGACCTTGTGCTGATGGACATTCAGATGCCCGAAATGGATGGTCTCGAAGCAACGCGATCGATTCGGACACGCGAACGAGCCACCCGAGAACATCTGCCTATCATTGCCATGACGGCTCACGCGATGCAAAGTGATCGCGATGCGTGCCTGGAGGCGGGCATGGACGGGTACGTGTCCAAGCCAATCCGAGTGGCGGAGTTGTTCAAAACCATCGGGAACGTTCTCCAGAGTCAGCTTCTGGAGCATACGATGCCATCCGCAGTATCCAGGTCTTCTGCGGTTAATTGGCCCAAGGCACTCGAGATCGTTCAGGACGATTGTGAGTTGCTTGCGGAGATCGCACAGACATTTCTCGAAGAGATACCCAAGCTGCTGCAGCAATTGCAAGTGGCCTTCTCTGAGCAAGACGGCAAGACATTTCAGCGTGCTGCCCACACGCTCAAAGGCTCGCTCCGTTATTTTGGAGCCAGCGAAGCATTCAATGTCGCGTATGAACTAGAATGCGTAGGCCGTGAAGCGAGATTCAAGGATGCTCCCGAGTTGCTCGCCAAAGTCGAGGCCGAGTTGAAACACATCGAGCCCGACCTGCGAAACTTTCTCGACACGGGGGAATTTGGTGGGAGAGGTCAGGGGTCAGAAGTCAGAAGTCAGAGCCCTGACCCCGGCCCTCTGAAATCTGAAATCTGAAATCTGAAATCTGAAATCTGAAATCTGAAATCTGACATCTGACATCTGACATCTGACATCTGAAATCTGAAATCTGAAATCTGAAACCTGAAACCTGAAAACTGAAAACTGAAAACTGAAAACTGAAAACTGAAATCTCCCTACACCATGAAAATCGACCGCCTCGAACTGTTCCACGTCGCCATGCCATTGCTCTATCCCTGGCGAACGGCCTATGGCGAAGACGCGGCTATTCACACCGTTCTTTGTCGAATGACGAGCGGATCGGTTGATGCGTGGGGCGAAAGTTCGCCGCTGGCTGCCCCGTGTTACAGTCCCGAGTGGGGCGGCGGAGTGTTCGCCACGGCGCGCGACTGGCTGGCACCGGCGATCATCGGCCGCGACGTCGCGAGCGGCGAAGAACTTCAGCAATTGCTCGGCCTCTACAAAGGAAACAGCTTCGCCAAGGCCGTGCTTGATACGGCGTGGTGGAGTTTGCAAAGCAAGCTGACTGGCACACCTTTGCATCAGTTGCTCGGTGCTACACGCAGCGAAGTCGTTGTCGGTGCGGACTTTGGCGTGATGGATTCCATTGACGAGTTGCTCGTCGCGATTCGCCCAGCGGTCGATGAAGGCTTTCCACGTGTGAAGTTGAAGTTCCGTCCCGGCTGGGATATCGACATGCTGCGTGCGGTTCGACGCGAGTATCCAGTGCAAACCTTTCACATCGACTGTAACAGCGGTTACCGACTGGCGGATGCCGACTTGTTTCGAGCGATCGACGAGTTTGATCTCGCCATGATCGAACAGCCGCTGCCGCACGACGACGTCTACCAACACGCCCAGCTTCAAGCCCAGATTCGTACACCGGTTTGCCTCGACGAGTCGATCACGAACCTGCGGCGAGCGGAACTTGCCATCGAGTTGAACAGCTGTCGTTATGTGAACATCAAGCCCGGTCGAGTCGGCGGATTGACAACTGCCGTCGCGATCCACAACGTCTGCCGCGACGCGGGAATTCCCTGTTGGGTAGGCGGGATGCTCGAAAGCTCAACCGGTAGCGCACACTGCATCGCTCTGGCGATGCTCGACAATTTCACGTACCCCGCCGACATCTTCCCCACCAGCCGCTTCTACGCCCGCGACCTCTCCGATCCACCGTTAGAACTTCACCGTTCGCCCAACGGCGTGCCCGCAGCGCGGGCGTTCATGCAACTCCCCGAGCCTCATGCCGAACGACTTGCAGAACTAACGCTGCAACGGGCGACGATCGGCAACGCATCGACGTAGACCGGAATTCATTCCGGCAACTGAAATCGATTGGCCCTATCTTCTGAAATACCCTCGCATCGCGACTAACAGGCTGAATTCCGTGCTACTACTAGACCAGCTCGTGGATTGGCTCGCTCTCCGAATCCACCGGATATCGCGGAGTGCCTGAGCCGTCGAACAAGCGGTTGCGATGTGCGTCGATCCCCAGCTTGTGATAGAGCGTGGCGAAGACCTCTTGGAACTTCACGGGCCGCTTGATCGGTTCCTCGCCGTACTTGCTTGTCTCGCCGATCACTTGGCCGGTACGCAGACCACCGCCTGCCACAATTGCCGCGTTGGCTTGCGGC
>CAUJKL010000882.1 GCA_963204995.1 Planctomycetota bacterium
GATTCACGTCGACAAAGCCCTGGCCTTTAACCACACAGCGATTCATGAAAGTGCGCAAGTTGCGCTCGATGCGTTGCTGAAGGCTCAGTATCCCAACGGCGGTTTCCCACAGGTCTGGACCGGGCCTGTCGAGCAGCAACCGGTCTTGCGAGCGAACTATCCGGAGTACGACTGGCGAACGGAAGGTCGCATCAAAAACTATTGGGACATGTACACGTTAAATGACAATGTGACCGGTTACGTCGCCGACACGCTGCTCGACGCGCATCGGATCTATGGCGACGAGCGCTATCTGCACGCCGTACGAAAGTTGGGCGACTTCCTGCTGCTGGCCCAGATGCCCGAGCCGCAACCGGGATGGGCTCAGCAGTACAACTACAAGATGCAACCAATCTGGGCGCGGAAGTTCGAGCCGCCGGGCGTGTCCGGCGACGAGACACAAGAAGTTCTCGAAACGCTGATGAAGATCGCTCAAGCGACGGGCGATCGAAAGTATCTCGAACCGATTCCGGCTGCACTGGCTTGGTTGCAGCGTTCGGCATTGCCGGACGGACAAGTCGCTCGCTATTACGAATTGAAGACCAATCGCCCGCTCTACATGTCTCGTCGTGGCGATGACTACTCGCTGACGTACGACGACTCGAACTTGCCGGATCATTACGGCTGGAAGACAGAATCGCGAGCGCGTGAGATCGCCCAGCAATACAACGCGATCGCGGCCTCGAACCCGCCGGTCTTGTTAAGCACAGCGGGGATTCCCACCGAGCAAGAAGTGCGACGCGTCGTCAGCGAACTGGATGAGCAAGGTCGCTGGGTCACGACTTATCGCGGCGAGCGACTTGTTGGTCAGGCCAAGATCGCGGAGAACTCGCTCTATCTCTCCAGCCAAGTGTTCAGCGACAACTTGACGTTACTGAGCGCGTTTCTACAAAGTACGTCGCGTCGCTGAGCGATGATTAACTCAGCGTTCGATCCACTCGGCATCGACGCTCGTGCTGGCATGACCGTGCCGAGCCAGTTCTCATTGCTCGCCATTGTGAACGGATGAACGGAATGAATTCCGTTCTACGAAGGCGTTCATTCGAATACCAGCGTGCCGAACTTGTCGAACTCGTGGAAGCTGGGGCCGACGCGAGCCCAGTCCCAACCGGTCACTTGCTCGTCATCGTAATCCACGCGGTAAAAGTTTGCTCGCCACTCGGTGCCGCGCTGGGGAGGCACGTTGCGGAGCGGTTTCAGCAACTCGTAAGGAATGAACACCTCGGCACGCCAGTTCGTAACTGCGGACATCGAAATGTTTGTCCCGCCAGTTGCCGACACGCTCTTTTGGATCTTGCGATCGCCTTCATAATCCCAAGGCCGCCAGCCGAGGAATCGACCGTCCAAGTTCGGCACAAGAATCGGCAATTCATAACCCAGCGGTGAGATCTCGTATTCGAAGTAGACCGGGTGCTTTTCGTCGGTCCAAAAGAAACACTCAAAGACATCTTCCTGCCATAGGTGCAAAAAATCTTCCTGCATCGTGGCCGTCAGTGTTCTGTCCGAGCCATCAAAGAGGACGTACACGCCCGTCGCCGAATACAGCATCTTGAACTGGGCCGTATAGTCGTGTTTACCGTTGGGACGTTTGCTCAGCGGAGTCCAGTCTGCGGTGTTCCACGCTTCGGCGTCGCCTCGGCCGTTCACCTTGAAGTCGTCGCAGTGCTTGACTGTGAGTTTTGGTGGCGCGGACGATTCTGGCTGGTCCGCCGCTGCGTCAGCGAGCAACAGCGCGCACGACGCACATAACGCCAACCGACCGAGCAGTTGGCTAGGACTCGATGACATGACGTCCGCTCCATAGTGGGAATCTGGCGGAGTGGCTTTTCTCCCGCACCGTTGTTTCGTGGTAGATTATGCCCGCTGGCGGGTCGATTGGGAAGCAGATTCGTAGAACGGAATTCATTCCGTTCGTTCGCAGCAGTTGTTTTCCGTTCGCAGCATGTCTTGTGTTCAGAACGGAATTCCGTTCTACGTCCAGATCCTTGTGAACAGATCGCTCGTGTTGTTTGCCGCCACCACTATATTGACACTTCCCGACTACGCCGTCATCGCGTTGTATCTGATCAGCACCATTGCCGTTGGGATCATGATTGGCACGCGGATGAAGACCGGCACGGACTTCTTTTTGGAAGGCCGGCGACTTCCGTGGTGAGCGATCGGGCTCGTGATTCAGATCCTGATCTACTCGTTGCTGTAGCGCCTCGCGTCTCACTACAGTGTGATGACCTGGTCCGGCGGATTGGGGCCTAGCGCGGCGTAGAGTTGTGGGAAGCAGCCAGCGGTGACACCCTCGACGGTCCCTTTCGCGGTGACTTCGCCCCTGCCGCACTGTTCCAAGGTGCCTTCTGCAAGATGGCGTCGAACCGCACATTGGTCGCAGATCATTAGCAAGATATTCTGCTGTTTGGCGACCTTCGCCAGACGCTCGCCCACGGGGTCGCCCGAGCGAAGTGTGTAGATGTTGTCGTCAAAGAAAAACATGCCAACGACCTCAGCCCCGTGAAACCCTTCCTCAAGCTGAGGCAGTATCATCGTGGCGAGTTGATAGGTCGACGCCATATTGGAGCGAAATATATAAGCCACTTTCATATCGGGTCTCGTTGCTTGGAAGGTTATTAAAGGTGAAGGCGAGGCACTATCTTAGCATATCGTTCTCGCTTACGTAGAACGGAATTCATTCCGTTCCGACTTAACCGGGAAACGAGATTATGCTGTTTTGATAGGGCGGATGAACGGAATGAATTTCGTCCTACGATGTACAATCCCTCGATGGCGGAGCCCAGCTATTTCGTCTCGATCATTTCGCGATGTCGCCCGTCGGTCAATTCGTCGATCGGTACGCCGTGGACCTGCTTGAGCGTCTTCATGGTCCGCAGGATCGAGGTCTTCCACCGCTTTGCCGTTGTGGCGTTTGACGGTGACTTCGATGTTGTCATCTTCCGAGCAGACGATCAACTCGCCCTTGTCGGTCACGATACTGATGACCACGGCAGCCAGCAGCAGGCCCATCGCGCCTAGTGCAATGGCAGCAACAAAGGCCGGTCGGCGATACCACGCAGCAGGACGCGGTGCCGACTTCATCAGCTGCGTCTTTTCAAAACGATCCGTTTGATTGGCCTTCGCGCGGACTGACTCCTTGGCGTCGGCTTCCGTCTCGGTCGATGGGGCTGACAGATACTCGTTCGTCCTTGCCAGCGACGGACCATCGTCTTCAACGCCCGTGTTTCTTCGCGCACGGGCTAACAGATTTGCCAGATCACAACTCGCGACAAACGGTTCGAGTGCGGAAGCGACTTCTTGCGGCGTCGAGTACCGCTCGTCGGGCTTCTTCTTCAACATGCGGCCACGACCTCGGCCAGCCCGCTCGGCAGATCGTCGCGAGGTGTGGTGATCGAGCGGGCCGATTCGGTGGCCAGAGCCATCAGCATCTTCATCGGTGGAGAGTTGAGAGTGGAGGGTTGAGAGTCGAGGGTTGAGAGTGGAGAGTCGAGAGTCGAGGGTTGAGAGTGGAGGGTTGAGAGTGGAGGGTTGAGAGTTGAGAGCCAGAGGCGCGTTATGCATTTGCTCCTGTCGTCTGGCTGACCGCTGACCGCTGACTGCTGACTGCTGACTGCTGACTGCTGACTGCTGACCGCTGACTGCTGACCGCTGACCGCTACCCCCCGGCATGGACGCCCCATGAAAATCAGAAGCAAGTTCCTCAACAAAGCAGGCGGATTTCTCATCGCCTGGGTAGTCCGCCATTGGATGCGAACCTTGGACTACCAAGGCGCACTCCACGATCCGTCGGCCGATCCGATTCACCCCGAGTTTCGCGGTCCAGCGATCTTCGTGTTTTGGCACGACTATATTCCAATCATGTTTTATCTGCGCGGGAACTGTAATATCACGATGTTGCTGAGCCAACATCAAGACGCAGAATGGCTCGGCCAGGCGGCCAGCTTGATGGGATTCGAAACGATCCGCGGCTCGACGAACCGCGGCGGCGTAGCCGCGTTGCGCACGCTCTTCCGCACGGGGCGGGCGAAGAATCTTACGATCACCCCGGACGGGCCAAGAGGCCCACGCCGAAGACTGGCTCAAGGTGCGATCTATCTTGCCTCGCGATTAGGAATTCCGTTGATCGCGTTTGGTTTGGGATACGAACGTCCGTGGCGGCTTAATACGTGGGATCGATTCGCGATTCCGAAGCCGTACTCGCGAGCCCGCGTCGTCGGCAGCCCGCTGATTCGAATTCCACCCGATCTCGATCGTGATGGTATCGAGCATCATCGCCAGCGCGTCGAACGGCTATTAACCGAACTAACCGACGAAGCCGAAGCTTGGGCCGAACGTGGCGGACATTACGAGAATCAAATCGCCCTCCGCCGCGAGGGAATCCCCATCCACAACCGTCGAGCCGCGTGAAACCCGTACCTCGCGGTGATGGACGACGGACGAATCCCGATCGCCAATCTCCGCAAGCCGGTTGCCGGGATGCGGAGGTTCTCGCCGAGCAGTTTGGCTGCGATCTGACACTCGGCGACTTAATGTACTTGCCGCGTTACATGGCCTATTGCCGTTTGTTCGTCGATGGTATGTCGAGTAAACGGTTCTCGACGCAGACGCTGCTGCTGATCGGAAGGAGTGGGACAGCATAGCCGCGGACGGTGTCATCCACCGTGGCCAAAGTTAGGCCGTGCTGGTGTGCTTGCGCGATCAGCATGCGATCAAACGGATCGCGGTGCAGCGGCGGCAGGTTCGCGAGGTGCGCGAATGCACCCTCCTCGACGGGCAAGCTCGCGATGCGGTGGGCGTCGCGTTGCCGCGGGAGGTATTCCGCTGGGGCCTCGGGGAGAGGGAGTTTCCCCAGTGCGTGCTTGATGACTGCCTCCCACGCCAAGGCAACGCTTAAGTAGACCTCGTTGCTGGGTTCGCGAATCGCGTCCCGGAAAGTAACTGGCAATTGTGAATCGGCGCTGATGTACCAAAGGAAGACGTGGGTGTCGAGCAGCAGCCTCATCAGCCCTCGAACTCCTTGAGAACTTCGTCAGGAAGCGGCCCGTCGAAGTCAGGAGGCACGGCAAACTGGCCGGCACACAGGCCGAAGGGGCGGAATTGGGTGACTGGAGCCGCCACGGGCCGGACCTCTGCCAGCGGGTGTT
>CAUJKL010000883.1 GCA_963204995.1 Planctomycetota bacterium
TGCGCGCCCCCCCCCACGCCGGGCCCCCCCCCTGCGCCCCCCCATCATCCCCCCACGACCACGAATTATGGTTCACCGTATTTCTGCCGGATCAGGAGTTCTGAGCCTTCTCCGACTCAATGGGTTTCGACCGCTTCGATACAGATGAGTTGTCGTCACGAGCGCGCAACGACATTGGCCAAGCGAGCCCGGTCGGATAGCTCTCGAGTCGTTCAGACATTCGTCTGGCGATGCAGTGAATCGCTGTGGTGCCCCATCAATTTAACAGCTGTGGGGCATAGGAAGCGCCGAGCGACGGCTCCTAGCACAAATTAGAAAACATGGCATTGGAGGTTCGCTTTGACTCTTCATGGTTTGGTGAATGCCACGGGCTTGCCCCGTGGATCGTTGCGACTGTTGCTATAGAACATCATCTTTTTTCGACAACCTGAACAAACGCTAGAGATCGTTCGCGTTAGGCGAGGGGATTTCGAACACCCATTTCTGTAGGAGTGTACAACGGTTGTCATGACTGTCACCGTTCGTGCCGAAGGTTTCGACGATTGCACTACATTACTTTCATTGATAACGGATGTAGTGGCAGGCTGGAGCGGCAACGGTTCCGATAAGGCGGGAACTACAAGCACGACGCGCAAGCGAGTGGGTTATCACGGACGCAACTCACTCACTCGCTTGCGCGTCGTGCTTGTATCTTGGCAACACTGCATTATTAGAACACTAGCACCGCCCACCTCTACTCGCCTCGCTCGCCGTCGAGCCTCACATCCTGATCCTTCACAAGCCACTCCATCATCGTCTGATCCGACATGGCGTTTCTGAAGATCTCGCTGTGGTCGGCACCTTTCCAAATCGTCTTGACGACGTCCACGCCCACGCCGCATCGCTTAGCCGGTGTGACTGTCTCTTGCTGCTCCTTTCGCATGTAGTCTTTCGCATTATGGTGCGGACTTCTTCTCCTGGCCGCCGGAAGCTTGGCTGACGAGCTGTCGCAGTTGCACGGCATCGCTGACTGGTTTGCCTGCGGCGGCGTCCTCTTCACGGAAGGTCGACATGAGAATGTGTCGCGAGCCGGTGCGGCTGAAGTCGTAGATCACTCGGATCAGGCCGTCGTCGGTCTGCTGACCGTCGGGGTACGAGACGCCGCTGCGTTCATCGAGCAGCAGGCCGCCAGTCCATGTCTTGCCATCGTCGCTCGACACGAACGCCGTCAGATGCGAGCGGCCGGTGGGCTGGTCGATCGCTCCGTGCTTGACGAGCAGCAGGTTTCCAGAGCTGAGTCGCCGGACGAAGAAGCGGGCACTCGGATGTGCGATCGTCGAAGGTTTCAGGTCGGGCCAGGTGGCTCCGCGATCCGTCGACACGCTCTCGCCGATGCCGTACTTCGTTCGCGCCAGCAACCACAGCGATTCGTCCTTGCGTTCGACAATGATGTGTTCGTCAAACGCGCGGACGTTCGGCGGCACGTTGCAGGCTCCGCGCAGTGACCATGTGCGGCCGCGATCCGTCGAGACGATCATCCGCGCACTGGCGTCGGTCGCCCGCCAGGTCGACGCGGGTAGAACCCACTCGCCGCTGCTGAGCACGACCGGCTTGCACATCATGATGCCGTCAGTCAGCCGGCGCGGCTGGCTCCACTGCGGCTGCTCGTCGTCCGGATTGTCGGTATGCACGCACCAGACGCCCGCGACCGATCCGTCATGTCCGGCGGCCTGAGCCCAGAAGACAAATAGACGTCCGGTTGGCGCTACCCAGAGTTCCGGATCGAACGCTCGCACGGGCCCCGCACCGTCGGGATCGATCACCAGCACTTCGCGCCAAGACTTCCCGTCGTCGCCGCTGGTTGAAACCACGACGTAGTTGTTGTGGTCCTCGGTTGGTGTGATTCCCGCATACCAGTCCGCCCACAGTCGGCCGCCGGGCGCAACTGCCATGCTCGGAATTCCCTGAAACGCCCGGTTCGTCGCCGCATGATCCGGTAGCTTTGGCGCGCCGATGTACGCTGGCGAAACCAGGAACGGATCGGCTAGTTTCAGAGCCGCCAGAGTGGCTTGCAACTTCTCGGCTTCGGCGGGATTGTCGGAGAGCGGCTCGTCGTGAAACGCCGGCAGCAGGTATTCCCAGACCAAGTCGAGTTGTTGCTGCATGTTTCGCGTATTCGCCGTGATGGCGATGACTGCATCCTGCTCGGGCAGCACGATACAGAATTGTCCGTCTTTGCCATCGCCTCGGTAAGCACCGTGTCGGCACTGCCAGAATTGAAAGCCGTAGCCTTCCCGCCAGTCGGGGTTGCCGGCGCTGGGAGCTTTGTCGTTGTCGACTTGTTTGCTGGTGGCCTGAGCGATCCAGTCGGCGGGAATAAGTTGCTTCCCATGCCACTGGCCCTTTTGCAAATAGAGTTGCCCGAGCTTCGCGATGTCTTCCGTCCGGACATACAGTCCGTAGCCGCCGATCGAGATGCCCTGCGGACTGGTCTCCCACGTGGGCTGTTCGATGCCGAGCGGTTCGAACAATCGCGGCTGTAGATAATCGAGTACCGTCTGGCCGGTCACCTTTTGCACAATGGCCGACTGCATGTAGGTGGCCGACGTGTTGTATCGAAACGTCGACCCCGGCGGGTGCGGCACCGGCTGTGCGAGGAACTGCTTGGTCCATACACCATCTTCGGTTCGTCGGGGCTCAACATCGTGACCGGTCGACATGGTCAGCAGATCGCGGATTCGCATTGCTGGGAGGTTTTCGGACGGCTCGGCCGGAGCATCCTCAGGAAAGAAGCTCAGCACCTTGTCGTCGATGTTCAGCTTGCCTTCCGCGACGGCGAGCCCAACGGCCGTTGACGTAAAGCTCTTGCTGAGCGACCACAGAATGTGCGGCTTCTCGGCGGACTCAGGAGCCCACCAGCCTTCTGCGACAACATTCCCGTGTCGCACGAGCATGAAGCTGTGCATCGACTGGACGTGTTGATCGGCGGCTTCGACAAATGCACGAATCTGTGCCGAGGACACGCCCTGCGACTCGGGTGAACTTCGCGGCAAGGAATCCGCCGCCAACGCGCCGCTTGCAGCAAAGAGAAGCGGCAGCATGATGAGCGATAATCGAATTCGATGGTGCGTCTTGTAGACAATCATTCTCTTGCAACCTTTAAGCGATGATATGGCGAAGGTCTCAGCCCCGATGTAGCTTTGAATCAGCTTAGTGTCAGGAGGCGGCAAGTGCCACCTAACCGTCAAG
>CAUJKL010000884.1 GCA_963204995.1 Planctomycetota bacterium
CCAAGACTGAAGAACTGAAGTCCGGCCATCATCGAGAAGATCGTCATTAGCAGAAACGGGTTCCCCGTCATATCGACGCCACCCAGCAGCTTCATCGCCACGGTCGCAACTGCTGCCACGCTGCCGGACGCTGAGCAGACCAGCCCCAACGTCCCAAACAGTTTCATCGGACTGGCGTAGTAATCGAGGATGTATTTCACCGTCAATAGGTCAAGCACAACGCGAAAGGTGCGCGAGATGCCGTATTTTGATGTCCCAAAACGACGCGGATGATGACGCGTGACGACTTCGACACAACGCGCTCCGCGCTGATGAGCCAGAATTGGAATGAAGCGGTGCATCTCGCCGTATAGCTCGAGCTCTTGCGCGATTCCACGACGAATGGCTTTAAGCGTACAGCCCAGATCGTGGATCGGGAACTTGGTTGTCTTGGAAATCAGCCAATTGGCCATCTTCGAAGGCAGCTTGCGGCTGAGCCATTTATCCTGGCGATTCTTACGCCAGCCATGGACGAGGTCGTAACCCTCGTCGAGTTTTTCGATCATCATCGGGATATCAGCCGGCTCGTTTTGCAGATCCCCGTCGAGTGTCACGATCGCGTCGCCAGTGGCCATTTGGAGACCAGCATGCATGGCCGCAGTTTGTCCGTAGTTGCGCCGGAAGAACACCAGCTTCACCCGCGAATCCTGTGCCGCCAACGACTTCATCAGCTCGCATCCGCCGTCGTTCGATCCATCATCGACGTAGAGAATCTCGTACGACCGACCAAACTGTTCCATGACGTCGGTTACCTGGCGATACATCGCGAGGATGTTTTCCACCTCGTTGTATACCGGAATCACAACCGAAACATCCATGCTAGCGACTCCGAAATAGTTTCTGCGGGTGCGTCGTCTCTCGCCATGTTGCCGAATCATTGGTCGGAAGTCTAAAAAATCACGGTAGTTACAGCAATGTCAGTTGACTCTGCGCCGAGTCGCTCAACTAGCAGTGCGTTAACTGATGGTTTAGGAGGTGTAGTAAGAGCTTTCCGATTAAAGAAAGATTAACGATTGTAGTGGCGTTGGCCGATTAAGTCGCTAACGCGCGAGCGACAAGTGTATTTGTCCGCTCTCTGACTTTAGAGGATAGGAAATATGGCGAAGCGACAGTCAACGATCAGCAAAGGGACGACGCATGTGTTGGCATGCTGTCTGTTTGCGGCGCTGACGTTGCTTGCAAACTTCTCCGCTCCGTTATCCGCGACTGGCGCGGAGCGAGAGAGTTCCAGAGTCAGGCTTAAACCTGCTAGGGAGACGTCTGTCTCGAAACGTGGATCCGCCGCGAATTTGGGCAGCTACATTAGTACGAGCGGCGACGAATCTCGCAGCGCTAAGCAGGTGCCCGAAGTCGCATTGGCGAGTGCTGTAAGTCCATACAACGAGAGCCGCGAGCTGTCGATCGATTCGCCGACGATCATCGTTGGCGAATCGGGAAAGCAACTCGCCTCCGAATGTTACTCAACCGCCTCACCCTGTTGGCAGTCTTGTTTCAATGGGTTGTGGGTTCGTGGTGAGTACTTGCATTGGTGGACGGACGCGATGGATACACCAACGCTTGTTACAACTAGTGTTGCTGGCACTGCACCGAATGTTGCCGGAGTCCTCGGTCAGCAGGGAACCCAAGTCCTACTTGGCAACAGCGACCTCGGAGGGGCTGGCCAGTCCGGTGCGCGGATCACGTTTGGTTGGTGGCTGGATCCGTCCGCGTGTCTCGGAGTCGAAGCTAACTACTTTCAACTGGCAAGACGAACGTCGAGTTTCGCGGCAAACAGCGCCGACACTCCGATTCTGGCTCGACCGGTGTTCGATACGGGAACGAACTCGGAAACCGCCATGCTCGCGGCGTATCCTGGCATTGTGAACGGCACGATCAACGTTACAGCAGCAACTAATCTGCAGGGTGCGGAAGCGATGTTTCGCCGTCGCATGTACGAGGAATGCGGCGCGCGGATAGACTTTCTGTTCGGTTATCGCTTTGTAAAGCTCGACGAAAGTTTGAACATCTCTCAATCGTCGGTATGGACCGCCACGCAGGGCAACATCGTGGTTGGCACGACACAAAATCTGTTTGATCAATTCAGCACCAACAATCAATTCAATGGTGGCGATTTTGGCATTTCCTACACGCGAGAACTGAACTGCTGGTCGCTTGACGCAGCAATGAAGCTAGGGATGGGCAACAATCACTCAGAAGTATTGATTGCTGGTCAGACCGTGAACGCAGTTCCCGGCGGCGGCTCGGCAACTTTCGTCGGCGGTCTCTTGGCGCAGCAAACGAACATCGGCACTTATACACGCGACGTCTTCGGATTCATTCCTGAACTTACGGTCACGGCCCGCCGTGATCTCGGATGCAACCTGAACCTATCGGTGGGCTACAATCTGATGTATTGGACGAGAACGCTGCGACCTGGGGATCTAATCGACCGCCAAGTGTCACAGTTTCCACCGGAGGCACCGATGGGAACGCAACGTCCCAGCTTTGACTTCCACAGCCGAGGATTTTTGGTGCAAGGGCTACAACTCGGGCTGGAGTATCAGTTCTAGATTCAAAGGTTGGCGCGGCGATCAAAGAACGGATTCTATTATCCGAGCAACCAGCGATCCGTGGTGGCAAACAGCTGATCAGCGATCGGTCCGACGAATTTGTCGCCACGACGTAGCCACGTGCGTTTGTCGCTCAGTGTCGACTGGAGCGGATGCATCGAGAGATCGTGCGGAGTGGGAAGGGCGAAAACGTCCTGCGACTTCGCTCCCACATCGGCGACACACACAAGGCCGCGAAGATAATGGGGTGATCTATCGTGCTGTCGCGTCGTTTCGCGTTTGATCGTGATCACTCCGTCGGTTGTATCCGCACCGGCGACTGGCGTCGCCATGAGGGTGATTTGCCCTTCATTCAGACGCACTTCGGCCAGATCAACTGTCGCGTTTGTAGCGCGAACATCAGGCCGAATCGTGAATGACACATCGATCAAGCTGCCTGAGCCACCAGCTAAACTCCCCGTGGAGAATACAAAGACAGTGATCACACCAGACGGCTGATCAACGTTTGCCAACGCAATCGCTTTGCCAGCCCATGCCGAACCAGCGGCGATGTCTTTCGGTTGGACAACAAGTCGCGCTGTGTCATATTCAATTCGTATTTCGGCGGCACGAACTCCTGTTGCATCATCGATCTCGACCGGGACCGTTATGCGACTGTTTGAATGACCGACAATTTCGTCGGAGATCTGAACCGCAGTCAGTAAGTCGCGGGTTTCCAATAATTCGTATCGCAAACGGCGGTGACGAGAGCGCATGGCGTTCCTCTTCCTTGAGGGACACAGGGGCGTACAGGTAGGCGTCGAATGACTTGACACGCCGTGAGAACAGCGAATTGCCTGCGCTGATGTTTACGTGATTCGCCCACCGGCGCAAATATCAATTCCTCGCACCGTCCACGGTTTCGCACACATGCTGGACAAAGACGCAAGCACGTCGAGACGCTCGCCTCGCTTGCAGCTACCAGCTATCGGTGACGGCGAACGCCTCGTCGATCACCAGAAATTCATCGGCGGGTTCACCGGGTTTTTTGCCGCTGGCGGCTTCCGTATCCTGCGGGGTGTGAAGCGTCGTGGTATCTTCGCTCCAGACGGGTTCCACCGAGGCCGCACTAGGCTCGGACTTAGGTGTCGCTCCGTTTCTCGCAGGAGATGGAGATATAGTCACGACCGAGGGTTCTAGATTGACGACCGGAAACGCCACCGCCGTGGATACCATCGGCGTTGATAGCACGGAAGCCGTCGTTGGCGGGACGGCGGTCGCTTCACCTTCAGCGGTCAGACTCGACGCTGGAACGACAACTGGAGATGCGGTTTGCGAAATAACGATCGCAGGAGCTTCGCCCTCCGCATGCGGAACGCTCGTCGTCGCTGCCACAATCGTTGCGTTGACAATGCCATTCTCGGCGTCCGCATTGATCTGCGTGATCGCCGCTACCCACTTCGACGAGCCGATTGGCATCACCAAAGTCGTATACAACCGGTTATAGATAAATTCCGGCCGCAAACCGAGTTCCCGGAAGTTCTGATCGGTCAGATTCTGTCCACTCACGAGTTGAACGGAGATCTCGTTGGCACCACCGTCTATGTAGGCGGCAGGTTGCCGTTCTTGAATGCGATAAGATCCCGGCGCGAGATCTGTGAACTGATATCGTCCGTTACTTTGCGTTGTCGTTTGCACTTCAGAGTTAGTTGTCGTATTGACCAAAGTGACCGTGACGCCTGGCAATCCTTCGGTCGAATCAGGCTGGCTGTTGCTGTTTACATCAGCATATACAGTTCCCGAAACCATCGCATTGTCTGACGGTGTACCGCCGTCCTCGGTCACTGTGATCCGCCCATCCGTGGCATCCGGACCGGGTTGCGGATTCGTGTCGAGGACGATTGCGCCTTCATTGATGCGCACCTCGGTTAAGTCGATCACCGTGGAACTGCCCACGGTAGCTCCCGCTCGAATCGTAAACCGGAAATTGACAAGGCTGCCGCTAATTGCGGGAAGGCTTTCAGCCCCGAAGATCGAGACGACGATCGTTCCGGCAGCTTCATCCACGCTAGCGACGACATCGGCAGTAGCGTCACCGGCCCAGACCGTACCTGCAGATATGTCGGCTTCGGCAATATCCAAAACTGTCGTGTCGTAGGCGACTCGAATCTCTGCGGCGCGGATACCGGTCGCATTGTCGACGTTAGTCGGGGTCGAAACTTGTTCCAAGATATGACCGGTCAGGTCGTCTGGGATGTCAACGGCCGTCAGCATTCGGCGTGATTCTAACGATTCGAATCCAAGTCGTCGGGTGAAGGTCATGCTAGTATTCCAATTCGCAGAAGACTTCAAAATCTGGCGAACAAAGTTGGTGTTTGCGGAGTATTCTTAAATGAACAATCGCAAAATCCCGAAGCGAAACATTTGAAAACCGTGTGCGTCGTCGTTATCCTTTACTAGTACGGCTTGAGATTGGTTTTGTCACGCATATGGATCAGAGAAGTAGGGCAATTCGCTTCACACCTCGTCATCCAAAGCGGTTTTATCGATTGGGAAGCCAAAAAGTGCTTGGGATGCTGCGAAATGGTGGCATATCAAGCTCAATCCGATACTTCTTAACGGTCAGATGTACGTGAGGAATGATTGCCGGGGCTGGAGGGATTGCACGACCCGCGAGATTTCAGTTAACAACTGCGTGACAAGAATCCCGAATTCACGTACCAAATGAATAGGTTGCGCTGTAATTCCTGAACTTGAGACAGCTCTCGCCGATATTGACACTTGTGTCGTGGGGCTGGGGCGAAAAACACATGATTTGTTGCAGTTCTAGACGCTCGCTACCACTTGTGTCGATCTAGTTAGTGAATTGCAGCACTCCGGCGAAACGGAAGTTTTTCGCCGGCTTCCGCGCACGAATCGCGCCCTTTTTTTCCGATTGGTGAGTTGCGAATTCGCAGCTTTGGAAGTGATTGTCTACACACAAAGGGCCACATGATGAACCGTTTTTCCAAGTTGTTTCAGATGATCGAACGTCAGTTTTCTTGGTCGAGCGGAACGCGCCGAAGTAGTGTGTCTCCCCACCAAAAGCGACGCTTGTTTTTAGAACCGCTCCAGCCACGCGAAGTTCTCGCCGTTGCAGTCGATGCGTTCATGCCAACACCAAGTGGCTTCGTTGCTGAACTTAGCGCCGAAATCCAGCAAAGTGCTCTCAACTTGTACGACACTCAGAGTCATGCACTTGGCGCCGCCGATGTCACGCTGACTGGCAACGTCACGGGCAATGTTCGAGGCTCGTTGGTGGTCGAAGGCACGACACTTACGTTCATCGCCACGGGCGGCGCGTTGCCGAGCGATACCTATACCGCTACGTTGCGGAGCGCTGCAAACGGCATTGTTGATCAAGCACTCGGCGAAGCGTTGGATGGCGAGTTCAATGGCACCTTTCCTTCGGGCAATGGCGTAGCCGGAGGCAACTTTAACTTCACGTTCGCGGTGACAGCGAATCCGCTGGTCGTGAGCATCCCGGACTTCGCGCGGGGGCCGGAACAAAACGTACAAGTTCCTGCGATGGGAAGCGGCGTAGCGCTGCCCGCTGGTCTGCCGATCCAGTTCAGCGATACTAACGGCGTTACATCGTTTACGGTAACCATCGCATACGACCCCGCCTTACTGACAATTACCGGTGCCGAACTCGGGCAAGATGCGCCGAGCGGCAGCCAGGTCCAAGCCAACTTGACCGTGCCAGGTCAGGCAACGATCGCGTTCTTTACCTTAGATCCAATGAGCAGCGGATCTGCGGATCTTGTCAATTTGATTGCCACCGTACCGGAAACGGCGACCTACGGCGCGACTCAGGTCATCGATATCACCGCGCTGGACGTCAACGCCGGCGCGATCCAAGCCACGGCGGATGATGCTCTCCACGTCGTCGCCTTCCCCGGTGACGCCAATGCGAATCGACGTTATGACGCGGAGGACGCTCGACTGATCGCGCGGACCGGGATCGGCCTGGATACCGGTTTCGTAACCTCCACGCCGACCACAACCGCGACCACGAACCTGTTGTATCCGAACGTAGACGCCGTCATTATTGGCGACGTCACGGGCGTCGATGGCCTCAGCCCGCTGGATGCCAGCGATGTGCTGCGCGCCGTCGTCGGCCTTTCAACTCCCAATCTCCCAGCACTCCCCACGCTTCACTCGCCAACAGCATTGAACCTCTCGGCTACGAGCATTGCAGAGCACCAGCCGAGCGGAACACAAGTGGGCACGTTCACCACAACCGATCCTGACGTCGGCGACACGTTCACCTATAGCTTGGTGGCCGGGGCCGGCGATACGGATAACGCTCTCTTCACGATCAGCGGAGCAACGCTGCGGACGGCTGCCGTGTTCGACCACGCGACTCAACAAACGCTCCACGTCCGAGTTCGCACGACCGACTCGACGGGACGTTCGCTGGACAATACCTTTACGATCGCGGTAACGGACATCAACGAGGCTCCGACCTCCGTTGCCATCAGCAATGCGACGTTGGCTGAAAACGTTGCCATCGGGACGTCCGTTGGGACGCTGACTTCAATCGATCCCGACGTGAACAACACGTTCACCTATGCGCTCGTCTCCGGTGCAGGAGCTACGGACAACGCGGCGTTTACGATTGTTGGCAATGAACTTCGAGTCGCCGCGACACTCGATTTCGAGACCAGTTCGGCATACAGCGTCCGCATCCGCAGCACCGACCAAGGCGGCCTGTCCGTCGATCAGATTCTGACCATTGCCGTTACGAACGTGAACGAAGCTCCGACGTCGGTCTCTTTGACCAACAGCACTGTTTCGGAAGCTGAATCGGTAGGCACGCTAGTTGGCACACTGACCACGACTGATCCAGATAGCGGCGATACGCACATCTATAGCTTGGTCACAGGCGACGGCGATGCAGACAATGCCTCGTTCACCATCAACGGCGGTGAATTGCTCACGGCAGAAGTCTTCGATCATGCAACTAAGGACGCTTACACGATTCGCGTGCAAAGTACGGATGCAGGGGGCTTGAGCGTCGAGCAAGTGTTGACGATCACGGTCGCCGCACAGAATTTGGCTCCCACGTCGTTGGCTCTAAGCAATAGCGCCGTGGATGAAAACGCAGCGGTGGGAACGGCGGTCGGCACGTTCAGCACGACGGATCCAAACGCTTCTGACACACATACATACACGCTCGTCGCGGGCCCTGGCGATACCGACAACAACGCATTCACGACCGATGGTGACCAGCTGCTGGCTGCCGAGTCGTTCGACTTCGAGATGCAGAACACGTACAGCATCCGCGTACAGAGCACCGATCCATCCGGCCTGTCCGTCGAAGAGGTGCTGACGATCACCGTCAACAACTTGAACGAAGCTCCCACCGAGTTGTCGTTGAGCAATGCTACGGTGGCCGAAGATGTCGTACTTGGGACGGTGGTTGGGACGCTGTCGACGACCGACCCGGACGTCGGCGACACGTACACCTACGCTCTTGTCGCCGGTGCGGGCGATACGGACAACGCCGCGTTCACGATCGTGGGCGACGAGTTGCAAACCGCCGTTTCGTTCGACTTCGAAACGCAACAGACTTACAGCATCCGAGTGCAGAGTATGGACCAAGGCGGTTTGACCGTCGAGCGACTGCTGAC
>CAUJKL010000885.1 GCA_963204995.1 Planctomycetota bacterium
AACTCTACCAGACGACCAGACGCCGCTGCTTCTTTGGGAAGCCAAGCTGCTGGCATGGACACCCGCACGCTATATCCAGGGGCCGCATGTCGACGATGACTGTGAGGTGCTCGTCCGAACGCCAAGAAGTACGGTAAACGCACTTAGGGCAGGTTACGTACCCACGATCCACTCGTCCTGGAACCAGCAAACGCCTCGGTTAACTGTTATTGGTTGACCGCCGCATCCAGCTTCCGAATCTCCCGCACCACCGCCTTCAGCCGCGTCTGCACGTCATCGGGCAGATCACGCACCGAGATGCCCTTGGCGTTTTCCAGTCCCTCGTACCATCGCAGCCACTGTTGGCTTCGCTGGGAAACGTCAATCTTATCGGCCGATTTTGTCTCGACGAATCGAGCCTCGGGAGTCGCCTCAGGACGGCGATCACGACGTGGTCCGTTGTACCTTGGAACGACAAAAAGGTATCACCAAAGGTATCACCAAGGCACCGTGGAAAGCAAAAAGGCTTGCGACTGCGATAGCCACAAGCCTTTTTATATCAATAACTTAAGTTTCAGTGGAGCCGAAGGGAGTCGAACCCTCGACCTCTGCATTGCGAACGCAGCGCTCTCCCAACTGAGCTACGGCCCCTAAAGGGTGCATCCACTTTCCGTTGTCCTCGCAATGAGTACAAGCGAACAAGTGTATCGTATTCTAATGACACCCCGAAACAGTGTCTAGCCACTTGATTCGCTATGGATCGAGTCCGAGGCTTCGCATGTATGCTTTTTGCTGAGACTCTCGATCTATCAAATCGGTGATGCGATTCCAATCAACGGACGCAACTTTCAAGGCTTCAGCGGCTGTCGCCTCACCCGCCAGAACCGATACAACCGCTTGATCGAGGGCGGCGATATACTTGTCGCGCCCCGGGATGCGTATTGCGTCGAGCCAAGCCGCGCCGTTCTGAGCGGCTTGAACAACTTCCGCGTATTGTCGAGCTGGCGCACCTTCGAGCTCTTGATCGACCCAGACACTCTCCTGGCCAATTTGATTCTCACGAAACAAAGTTGTGTGCGAACTCGCCGAACCAATTGTCGTCCCGAGTTCGTTTCCAGAGATCATGAACAACATCCCCAACGCGTGCTTCTTTCGCCGGCAATCTTTGGTCACGGACCCTAGTCGCCCGTCACTGGCGATCAGCGAAACATGTGGACTCTCGTCGATTGGCCGCTGCTCCCAGGATTGCGTGCGGTAGTTGTAGACGTCGCGAGAACCAGGCAGTTCGGCGACGCCGATCCAGTCGCCACGATCGGTGGTGGTCGCCACCGAAGCGTCGCTGGCACGACTCGGCCAAGTGACCGCCATTGCCGATTGACCCGCCAAGAAGATGCGACGTGCCTCCTGGGGAGTGTGTCTCACGTCCGACCCCTTGGCAGCAATCGCCGCCAGCTCCTCCAACGCGCGTGCGAAGGGTGGACTCGCGATTAGCGATTCCATTGAATTGAAGTCGAACAACGTCGAGTACTGATTGCGATGCCTCGCGTAAGCAGCGGCGCGGGCGAGGAGCATTGGCCCAGCCCATGTCGGCGCCAGCGGTTCAACAGTGCCACGCCACTCTTGATTGTCTGGCGATGCAAGATCGCCAATCGCAGAACGATCGGACAACTGGTTGGCGAGAGCTTGATATTGTTCCCAGGTCGAGGGCGGTTCGAGCTGCAGCTTGGCGAAAATATCTTTGCGGTAGAGAAGTGTGAACTGAGGCGAGCCGAGCGGCACGGCGTAGACCTTGCTGCCCCAGACAATTTCGCGCAGGCGAATCAACTCAAACAGTCCTTGGCGATCGAAGATCGGGTCGGCTGCATCCTCCGTATCGAGCGGTACGATCAAGTCGCGTTCGGCCAGTTCTCCCAGCAGGCAACTCGGATAGAGAATGACATCGGCGTTGAGTCGCGTTTGCTCGCCTTCCTGCAACTCGGCGGCCGTGAGGTGCAGGAGCTTCGTGCTTCCTCCGAGTCGCGAGTCCCAGGCCAGTTTCACCGCGTCAGCAAGTGGTTCGTCGTCAATGACAAGAACGCGCAGCGGCAACTCCGCCACTTGCCCCTCCGGCGAGACCGACTCGCTTGCGTCCCGCTTGCAGCCACCCGCAGCCGCGACGATGAGCAGGGCCAGCGATGCCGCTAGTGTGGTGAACCTTGGACGGGGTAAGAACTCGCGCCTGTGCATCATTGACTCTTTCTCAGATTCGCGTCGGGGTACGTTCGGCAACTCTCTTGGGCATCGGTCTCTCGCATCGTAAGCGGCACGATCGCGAACGGTCAATCGGCCCGTTGCCACGTTTGCGCGGCGCGGGGTACAATCGTCGCGGCCTTTTCTCCAGGAGCACATCCATGAGCTATTATCTCGGCATCGATATCGGAACGTCCGGCACGAAGACCATTCTAGTCGACCCCAGCGGCAAGATTCTCGGCGAAGCCACTGAGGGGTATCCGCTCCACCACCCGAAACCGCTGTGGAGCGAGCAGGATCCGGAGGACTGGTGGCAAGCTACCGTCAAAACGGTTCGGGCTGCGGTCAAGCAAGCCAAGGTCAAGCCGGCCGAGGTAAAGGCGATCGGGCTATCGGGACAGATGCACGGCTCGGTGTTTCTGGATAAGAACAACAACGTCATTCGGCGAGCCCTGTTGTGGAACGATTCACGAACGGCCGCCGAATGTGCCGAGATCGAGAAGCGAGCGGGAGGCCGTGCCAAGCTGATCAAGATGGTCGCCAATCCCGCGATGGTGGGCTTTACGGCCCCAAAGATTTTGTGGCTGCGAAACAACGAGCCGAAGAATTTCGAGAAGACGGCCAAAGTGCTGCTGCCCAAAGACGACATTCGCCGACGCTTAACCGGCGAATTCGCCACAGAAGTCAGCGACGCCAGCGGTATGCTA
>CAUJKL010000886.1 GCA_963204995.1 Planctomycetota bacterium
GAGACGATCGACCACTCGATGCGAACTGTCCTTGCCCTGCTTGCCAGCATAGCCGAGGTTACATTCGACACTTGTTCTTGGCGAAAGAGATGCTGGGTCCGATTCTTCTGACCGCTCATAACATCACCTACTACCAGCGGCTCGTCAGCCAAGCTCGCACGGCGATTGAGAACGACGCGTATATGGACTTCTATGAAGAGAAGATTGCAGGTTGGGAGGGCGAGAATTCCGGTTGAGCTGGTCTATTGTCGATGATACGGCGACGAGCCCGAGGCCCCTAGATTGCGGCCCTCAGACGGCCTTGCTCGTTGCGCCGCAAGGCCTTATGATTACCCGCTAATTGCGGCGTGAATCGGCCCGACCGTCGGCGAGATCGGGCCGTTTTCTGTTTTGCCGCAGTGGTTTTGTACGTCTCGCGATCCGATTCGGCGAGTCTTTAGAAGAGTCGTTTATAGACAGTTTGGTGAAGTGCATGTGGTCGACCAGTGAAACGTGTCTTTCGATCATGCTCTTGGCGCAAGCAGACGCCCCGGCATCCCCGTTCGGGCAGTTTAGCACTCTGCTCCCCTTCGTGCTGATTGCGGTGCTCTTCTATTTCATGTTGATCCGTCCCGAACGAAAAAAGCGTACGGACACGGCGAAGATGCTGGACAATATGAAGAAGAACGACCGTGTCGTCACGATCGGCGGCATCCACGGAGTGGTGGTCAACGTGCAAAAGGACTCCGAGGACGTGACGATTCGAATCGACGAAAGCACCAACACTCGCATGCGGGTGTTGCGGAGTGCGATTTCACGTATCATCACTGATGACGGTGAACCCAGCCAAGAATGACTCGCCAGTGCGTTTAGATAGTAGCGCGTTCAATCAACTGACGGCCCCTGAAGGGATTAGGAAGCTCCAGTCATGCTAAGTGACTTCACTCTGCTTGCTCAAGCAACGGATTCGGTGCAGTTCAAGTTCATTGGTTTATTGGCGGTGCTGCTGCTCGGTATCGGTTTGCCGATCTTTCTGGGCCAGTTGTTAGCCAAGCGACTGCGAATGGCCGATCACGGCTGGCGAATCGGCCTGATTCTCTCCACCGTGATTCTGTCCGGCATGGTCGTTGGCCGATCCTACGATTGGGAGACGGGCCAGTTCAACATCAAGCTGGGAGTCGACCTCAAGGGTGGCGTCATCCTGATCTATGAAGTGGACGAAAGTGCCACGGCAGCGGTTGGCGATCAGGATTCGCCCGATGGGCCGAGCGGTCGTGTCAATATGGGCGCGTTGGTGGAAGCGATCGCGCGTCGTATCAATCCCAGCGGCACTAAAGAGATTGTGATCCGCCCGTACGGCGACCAGCAAGTCGAAATTATTATCCCAGAAGTGGATCAACGCGAAGTTGAACTGATCAAGAAATCGATTAGCACGGCCGGTGTACTTCAATTCCGGATCGTAGCGAATTCACGCGACCACGCCCACATCATCGAGTTGGCTCGCGAAGCGGCCCTGGATCCCGCCAAAAAACGTGGACGCTTTGTGCGCGACGAATCCGGCGAGCAGGTTGGCTTGTGGGCCAGGGTTGGCCGAGACCAACAAGAGGGTGGCGGTGGCAATTTCAAGCTGTCGGTAGCGGGAAACACGATCCGCGACGCAGCGACCGGCGATATCTTGGAAGTCGATCCATCTCACTTCGGCGACAATGAAATTGAATTCACTCGCTACATAGCCAGCCTCGGCATTCAAGAAATCGACGTCTTGATGGAGACCGACGACCCTTACAACGTAACGGGCAATCATCTGGGGTCCGTTAGCCGCGGCAATGACGAGCGACTGCGTCCTTGCATTATGTTCAATTTGAAACAATCCAGCGGTGGCGTTGGACGCTTTGCGGATTTGACGACGGAGTACGGCCCGGAAGGGAATTTCAACCGGCAGTTGGGCATCATTCTCGATAACACGCTGCTCTCGGCGCCGAACATCCAAGAGCCGATCACTCAGGGCCGAGGCCGCATCACTGGCGAGTTCACCGCCGAAGAAGTTGACTTCATGGTGAATATCCTGGAAGCGGGTAGCTTGCCCGTCGTCTTGAATCCAATTCCGATCAGCGAGAACCAAATCAATCCGCTGCTGGGTAAGGAGACGATTCAGCAGGGCAAAACGGCGATGGTAGTTTCGCTCGCTCTGGTGCTCGGATTCATCTTAGTCTATTACCGCTTTTCCGGCTTCGTCGCCTGTCTGGCTTTAGTTCTGAACATGCTGTTCATCGTCGCGATCATGATTCTGATCAAAGCGGCGTTCACGTTGCCTGGATTGGCTGGGCTAGTCCTTACCATCGGTATGTCCGTCGACGCCAACGTGCTGATTTTCGAGCGTATGCGAGAAGAACTTGCACGCGGTGCGGCGTTACGGATGGCGATTCGTAATGGCTTCGCGCGAGCGACAACAACGATTATTGATGCCAACGTGACGACATTGATCACCGCGTTTGTGCTTTATGGAATCGGGACGGATCAGATTCGAGGTTTCGCGGTCACGCTGATCCTGGGAATTCTGATGAGTATGTTCACTGCGATCTTTTGCTCGCGAGTCGTGTTCGATATCGCCGAGCGTACTCACTGGCTGAAGAAACTCAGCATGATGCAGATTCTGAGTGCCACACAAATCGACTTCATTGGCAAGACAAAGGTGGCCGTAGCCTTCTCAGCCGTTGTGATCGTGGTCGGACTAGCGAGCATTGGCGGTCGCGGAGCGGGGATCTTCGACATCGACTTCCGAGGCGGCACGTCCGTCCAGATGCGACTGAAGTCATCCACGGAGACCGAAGTTGTCCGTGAGCGGCTCGCTTCGAGGCTAGCGAGTGAGGGGAGGCAGTTCAGCGTCACGGCCATGAATAACACTGCGGGAGCGACGAAAAACGACACCTTCAAAGTCGATTCGGACATTGACGAAGTCGTTGCTTTGGAAGAAGCCATTCACGATGCCTTCGCTGGCCCCGACGGGAAGAGCGAATTGGCAACCTATTCACTGGAATACGGTCCCGTCCACCCCGTCGCACTAGTTGCGCCCTCGACGACGGAGAAGAAGCCGTCGACGAACGAATCGACTGCGAAGGATGCCAGCGAGCCCGCTTCGCCGAGCGAAGAGCCGAAAGCAGCCGACACGACTCCAGAAGCGCCTGCTGCGGAAGTGAAGCCTGCCACACCCGCGAGCGAGGTTCCGGCGGACGCCAAGCCTGCCGCCGAACCGAGCCCCGCGACGGAGAAACCGGAAGCGACGCCGACGAAAAGTGAGCCTGAGACTGCGTCGGATGCCGACCAGAGTTCGCTGTTGGCCCCCACCGCTGGTAACTTACTCGCCTATGCCGATGATGCTCGTCAGCTTCTTTTGGCTCAAGCAGACACTCCCGAGAGTGCCGAACCAGCGGCAGCACCCGCGACAGACGCTGCTCCAGTCGAAAAATCGGCAGGAACGAAACCCACGCAAGAGGCCGATAGCGCAGCTGTCGCGGAGGCTCCCGCTTCATCCGCTCAAATGGAAGTGGACCTGACCTTCGGCTATGCAATCAATGCTCAAACCTTGACGGGTGAGATCGAATCCGCGACTCAGGAACTTAAGCTTCCTATCTCCCACTTCCAACTTATTAATCAGAAATGGGACGGGAGTAGCAGTAATGCTTTTGATAACTGGAAGCTCTTGATTTCGGCGGACGAAGCCCAAGCGACACAGCTCTTGGAGCATCTCAAAGCCAAGTTTGCAGACACTCCAGTTTGGTCCTCGTCAAGCAAGATCGGTGGGCAAGTCGCTGGCGATATGCAGCAAAAGGCGATTGCCGCGTTAGTTACAAGTTTGCTGGGAATCGTCCTTTACATTTGGATTCGGTTCCAGCGAGTGATCTACGGGCTGGCGGCTGTTGTGGCATTGGTTCATGACGTCATTGTGACGCTCGGGGCGATCGCAATCAGTGCGTGGTTGGCAGATGCCCTGGGTTTCCTATTAATCGAAGAATTCAAGATCAGCCTGCCGATTGTCGCTGCGTTGCTGACGATTATCGGATACTCGCTAAATGACACGATCGTTATTTTTGACCGCATTCGTGAAGTCCGCGGCAAGAGTCCGAACTTAACCGCCGACATGATTAACACGAGCGTCAATCAGACACTGAGTCGGACGATCTTGACTTCATTAACCACGTTAATTGTGGTGGTGATTCTTTATGCGATTGGCGGTGATGGAATTCACGGCTTTGCATTTTCACTTGTCGTGGGCGTGGTCGCCGGTACGTACAGCACGATCTTCGTGGCTTCTCCAATGTTGCTTTGGATGACATCCACAAGTCAGCGACATGCCGCCGACAAGACTAAGGCGAAGGCCGGCAACGTGTCAGCGTCTGCCTAGTCGGAAAAACCGGCCTCAACCTCGTCGAGACTTTCCGATTTCATCGCCACGCTAGCGGTGCCTCTGTAGACTAAGTCCCACACATCGCGATACTTATCGGTGGGGCGTGAGTAAGACAGGGTAAGGCATCATGGCTGGCTGGAAACGCAGAATCTTAGGGATCTCGGTAATTTCCGCTGGTGTCTGCGCGGCGCTCCCCTTCCGCAATGACATGGCAAACTCGCCAGTCGCGACACCAGAAAAGGCGACGATGTCTCGGAGTTACGCGTCGGGAAACGAGCTGACCTTGCAACTGACGATTCCGATCGACCCTGGAACACTTCCGATCGCCGACCGCGAGCCGGAGGTCACACCTGCGGTCCTGAAGGCGGCGCCTTCCCTACAGGCTCAAGAAGTTCGTCGAGATGACCTCCAAGCTCCGCCCCAATTGGCCTCCACTTTCGAGACCTTTGTGGGGACGGCCTCGGGCACTCTTGAATCGTCTGGATCTTCTACTAAAACCGACCAGCCAGAGCGGCGTCACCGAATTGCCGATGGGGATACACTCGAATCGATCGCGAAACGATATCTCGGCACACGCAACGAATGGCGGTCGATCTACTCATACAACGAAGATCTGCTGACCGACCCGGCTGTCTTGCCTATTGGCAAGGAAATCAAGATTCCTGCCAAGGCAGCTAACTCTTACGATGACGATCGCCTGGTGCCAATTCCGCCTGAATTGCTGAAGCGAGATTAGCAAACAAACTCGTTTCGTCAGTCGGCTTAGAACGGGCTCGTCCGCTCGGTCCAGGCAAACTCGCTTGACCTGCGCACCAATCGCTGGTCGATGAAAAAGGCGATGACGTCAGGTAGCCGAAGCGCCGCGACGTTGATCAGTTTTGTTCCCTGAAGCGTTGTGTTCGGCTTAAGGTAGACGAGATCTGCATCCTTCGGGTCCGTAGGCACTTCACGCAGACGTTCGAGTCGACCGTGGATCGTTCTTGCCTCGCGCGAGGCGGTGCGATCCTCTTCGCCTACGATCAACAAGATCGATAGCAACTTCTGAATCACCGGGTGATTCAGCGAAGTCGTCAGCGAATAGCCTTTGAACGTGGCTTGAGGCGAGATGAGAACCAAGGCTTTTACGTCGCGGCCTTGCTTGAAGGCAGGAAGTTGCTGCCGGCTCCAGTCGTAGGCCGCCCAATTCACCGCAACGATGGCTCCGACATCCGCGCCCACGACGCACAAAAGTTCAATGTTGACTTCACCGAGATTGTTTTTGTCCAGCAAGAATTTCTTTACCGCTTCAACATCAAGGAGCATTCCCGCGATGTCCGTTGACCGCATACGCTCGATATCGAATTCCTTCGCCTCGCCATTCGGCAACTGAACCTTCGCACTGTCACCATGCCCACGCAAATCCGGAACGATGACCGCGTGGCCTCGTTTCTGCAAGGTACTCGCCAACTCGTCAAAGTCACGGCGACTCCCTTCCCAGCCGTGTAACAAGACCACTGGAACGACCTCTTTGCCCGGCTTCTTCTCGATCTTTGGTTTGTCTTTTTTGTCCGAGGGCGTTTCGATAAACCCACCGGGATAGTAGCTACAGCGAATCGGCACGCCGTCGCTTGCCTCGACGGTTATCGCCTGAGGGTCCGGCATCTTCAGCTCATCTTCTGGCCGGCGCTGTCCGAAGCAAGCGGAAGCCAGACTTAAGCAACCCGTGAATACCAGCAGATGGCGTCCCACGTTTCGATAACAGTATCGGATCATCAATATCATCCCCGGTTGTTGAAAGAAGTTGCAGAAACGGGTTTGGTCAAAAGACTTCAGGATTCTGGGTGACCAAGCTTATTTATCCTAGATGGCTGGCCAGCGAGCGTCAACGAAGGATGTCATCGTTTGGACGTGTCGCCTCGCACTGGTAAAAGCTACGAACTCCGGCGAACCAATCCGTTTCTCCGGCACTCCAAGAGTAGCAACGCTCACAGAATAACTACCTCGTTTCGCTCCCCGCTTACCTTTCGGCAAACGAATATCTGCAACGTGCGGTTGATGAACATCCCGGAACGGCGTGGGGGCTGTTGGCCTCACGCGAGCTAAAGACACCGCTGGGATGGAAGTGGACCGAAGAGTTTACGGTCCCTTCGCCACCTCCTAAGTTCGAGTTTTGCACTTTTTTTGGACTGCGGTGACTTGTCACCGCTTTGCTCTCCAGTGCGAAGCACTTTTTCAGCATCACCGCAACTTACATTGGATAGCGAATAATTGGCGCCAAGTCGAAAAATACCAAAG